>JAFYYO010000267.1 GCA_017557475.1 Bacteroidaceae bacterium | reverse complement strand
CCTCCACCCCCTACCCCCTCATATAGAAACTGTCATCTGTCATCTGTCATAGGAGAGGATGTGACCCAGCCAAACATAACAGGCGTCGTGCCCAATCATTACACGTGTCGTTGGCAATCATTACACGTTATGTTGGCGAATTAGACACGCCTAGTTTACAAATTAGACACGGCTAGTTGGCGAATTAGACACGGCTAGTTGGCGAATTAGACACGGCTAGTTTACAAACGAAGCGTGCTCCTTCTTTTCAGAAAGGGCACGCCTCTTTATTCTATGCCTTTGCTCAAGGCTATTCTTCGAAGAATATCTCCTGACTCGACTTGCGTGTTCTGGGCCTTGGCTCTGCAGGAGAGGGATAGCCTATGGGAATGATGACGACTGGTTCTTCAGTTTCGGGCATTTGGAAGAGTTCGTGGCAACGCTTGGCATCGAAGTTGCAAACCCAGCAGGAGCCTAGTCCTTGCTCCGTAGCTGCCAGGCAGAGATGCTCTACAGCGATGGCGACATCGATATTGCCGTGAGGCTTGCCGTCTTCACGAACCCATTCCTGTTCATGAAGCACTGAGGCGAGAATATACAACGGCGCTTCGTTGAACCAAGGACGCTGGTAGCATGACTGAAGCTTCTCCCTACCCTCCTGGCTGCGGACAATGCGGAACTTCCACGGCTGTCGGTTCACAGCCGATGGAGCAAGACGCATACTTTCCTTGAGGTACGCTATCTTTTCCTCCTCTACAGGCTTGTCGAGATATCCACGACAACTGTAGCGGCTCTGTATTACATCCAGTAAAGTCGTCACCTGCTTTTAACGTTTCTGCATTTTATAAGCAGTCTTGCCGTTCTTGATAACATAAGTGCCGGCAGGAAGGCCCTCGAGAGAAGTGGATGTTGTGCCGTCATTGTTGGGTTTGTAGGTACGCACCAGCACACCACTTACATTGTAGATGTAGGTGGGCTGAGGAGCCACATTCGCAGGAGCAACGATACGCGTCACATTCTCGTCCACTTCGCCAAAAGTGAACTTATCCATATTAGAAAGCGGATAAACGACGTACGACCCTGATGCGGTAATGATAAGGTTGCCCTCTTCATAAGTCACAACGGGCTTTTCGCTGAATGCAATCTCCAGAACACCACCAGATTTCGGGTGAACGAACAGAGCTGTGTCTGCCCAAGAAACATTCGCTGCGAGGAGAGTCAGCAGGAAAAGAATAAGTTTCTTCATAATCGCGATTTTTTATGAACTATGTCGCAAAGATACGATTATTTTCCTATCGCACCAAATAAAACTGCAAGTTTTTTTCATTTAAAGTCTTGAAGTATGCGCTTCAGGACAACAGTGGCTGAGATTTCGCGATTGGCTGCCTCTGGAATAACGAGGGATGTCGGAGCCTCGATGACATCGTCAGTAACAATCATGCCTCGTCGAACTGGCAGGCAATGCATGAAATGTGCATTGTTGGTCCAACTCATGTGCTCAGCATCGACTGTCCAACTCATGTCCTTCGAAAGAATCTTGCCGTAATCTTCCCTGTATTTGCCTACTCCAGGACAACTCCAATTCTTGGCATAAATGAAGTCAGCCCCTTCAAAAGCCTTGCGCTGGTCGTATTCCACACGAGCATTTCCAACAAACTGAGGGTCAAGTTCATAGCCCTCAGGATGTGTAATAACGAAATCCACATCTGCAGCATTCATCCATTGAGCAAAGCTATTGGGAACGGCTTGCGGCAAAGACCTGGGATGCGGAGCCCATGTGAGGACGACTTTTGGGCGCTTGCCTTTCTCGGAATGCTCGGATATGGTAATGAGGTCAGCAAAGGCCTGCAAAGGATGAACTGTGGCTGTCTCCATCGCAAACACAGGCTTGCCGCTGTACTTCTCAAACTGATGGAAGACCGTCTCTGCATAATCATAGTCTCTGTCAGTGAGTCCAGCGAAGGAACGAATGCCGATAACGTCGCAATAACACCCCATTACAGGAATGGCTTCGAGCAAGTGCTCACTTTTGTCGCCATCCATGATGACGCCTCGCTCTGTCTCAAGCTTCCAAGCACCAGCATTGACATCGAGCACAATAACGTTCATGCCGAGGTTCATAGCTGCTTTCTGCGTGCTGAGACGGGTGCGCAAACTATTGTTGAAGAACACCATGAGCAAGGTCTTGTTCTTGCCAAGAGTGTCGTATTTAAAGCGGTCAGCCTTTATCTCGGCTGCCTCCCTGAGCGCCAAATTGAGGTCGCCCAAGTCTTCTACATTAAGGAAACTTCTCATTTTTTGTCTTTCTCTCTTATTTCTACACGGCGAATCTTGCCGCTGATAGTCTTAGGTAACTCGTCAACAAACTCGATAATACGGGGATATTTATAGGGAGCGGTCACGTGTTTGACATGAGCCTGGAGTTCCTCTATAAGGGCATCGCAAGCCTTATCCTTCCATTCTTTGCCAAGCACGACAGTAGCCTTCACCACCATACCTCTGGTATCATCAGGAACACCGGTAATGGCGCACTCGACAACTGCAGGATGTGTCATCAAAGCACTCTCCACTTCAAAGGGACCGATGCGATAGCCACTGCTCTTGATGACGTCGTCTGCACGGCCTTCAAACCAATAATAGCCATCCTTATCCCGCCAAGCCATATCGCCCGTAAAGTAGTATCCATCGTGGCAAGCCTCGTAGGTGATGTTGCTGTCGCGATAGTATTCCTTGAACAGGCCGATTGCCTTGCGCCCTTCATTCAGGCGGACTGCTATCTCGCCCTTCTCTCCGTCTTCGCAAGGCGTGAGGTCAGGACGTAGCAGAGCTATCTCGTATTGAGCATTTGGCTTACCCATGCTTCCTGGTTTAGGCTGCATCCAAGGGAAGGTTCCAAGTGTTAAAGTGGTCTCTGTCTGCCCGAAACCTTCCATCAGACGAATGCCTGTCAACTCATAGAAACGCTTATAGACAGCCGCATTCAACGCCTCGCCTGCAGTCGTACAATAGCGAAGAGCGGAAAGGTCATACTGGCTGAAGTCCTCGCGAACAAGGAAACGATAGACCGTAGGCGGCGCACAGAAGCTCGTTATATGGTACTTCTCCATCTGACGAAGTATCTTCTCTGCCGTGAACTTCTCGTGGTCGAAGACAAAGACGCAAGCTCCTGCGAACCATTGTCCGTAGAACTTCCCCCAAACAGCCTTGCCCCAACCTGTATCGGCAACAGTCAGATGTATGCTGTCAGGCGTGAGGTTGTGCCAAAAGACACCAGTTGTGAGATGTCCAAGAGCGTAGAGAAAGTCGTGCGACACCATCTTTGGCTCACCAGAAGTGCCTGATGTGAAGTAGAGAATCATTGTGTCTCCATTGGTATTGACGAAGCGAGGACGACGGAAAGCAGGCGCCTTGTCAATCTCCGCATGCCAGTCGTGGAAGCCTTCTGGCACATCTGGACCGATGGAAACGAGTATGTCAACGGTCGGACTATCAGGCAAAGCCTTCTGAACTTCGCCGAGAACATAGGGCTCACCCACGCATATAATGGCTTTCACGGAAGCCGCATTATTGCGATAAACGATGTCGTGACTGGTGAGCATGTGAGTTGCGGGAATAGGAACTGCACCCAGTTTGTGCAGGGCAAGCATCGTAATCCACCACTCCAAGCGACGTTTTTCAATCAGCATCACCATATCTCCGCGATTGATACCCAAGTTCTTCAAGTAGGAAGCGGCTTGGTCGCTCATCTGCTTAAGGTCTGAGAAGGACAGCTTTCGCTCTTCGCCCTCATCGTTTGTCCACAATAGAGCAATCTTATCAGGGGCTACCTCTGCCCAAGCATCCACGACATCATAGGCGAAGTTGAAGTTCTTGGGAACGATGAACTCCAGGTTTTTCCGATAGTCTTCCTCCGAAACAAAGGTCGTTTGCTTCAGAAACCGACTTAGTATAGGATTGTTATCCATTGAACATTGAAGATTGAACATTGAACATTATTCCTGTCAGATGATTACTGTCAGGAACTTAACCGTCTTATTCTCAAGGGCACGCATGCAGTGGGGATGTGTCGTATCGAAGTAAATGCTGTCGCCTGGCCTGAGAACAATCACCTTATCATCAATGGTTATCTCAAGCACGCCTACCATAACTACGATGAACTCCTGCCCATCATGAACGTTCTTTGCGTGGTTCTTACCTTCCGGAAGAGGCTCAATCTCTGTATAGAAAGGCTCCATCGCCCTTCCTTTGAAGCCACTGGCAAGTGATTTGTACTTGTAATCGTTGTGCCTGTCCACCTCAAGACCTTGCCCTCGACGAGTGACGAAGTAGCCATTCATACGAGGTTCTTCGCCATAAAGCAGCACATCAAGGGCGATACCATACTGCTTGGAGATGCGGGAAAGGCGATACACACCTGGGTCACTTTCCCCACTCTCAATACGACGATAGTGCTCGACAGTCGTTTCACACACCTCTGCCATCTTCTCTACAGGGATGTCAAATATCTCTCGCAAGCCCTTCAAGCGTTGCGCGATTTGCTTAATGTCGTTCATATATTCTTAAATTCTTGTTTGTCCGTTACCATTAATTAACCACTTGTAGGTCGTCATCTCTTCAAGCGCCATAGGACCACGCGGGCCAAGCTTCTGAGTTGAAATGCCTATCTCTGCCCCCAAACCAAATTGTGCTCCATCGGTAAAACTGGTTGGTGCATTAACATATACGCATGCTGCATCAACCATCTGCTGGAATCGGGCAGCCGTTGCCTCGTTCTCCGTGATGATGCACTCGCTGTGGCCAGAGCCGTACCGTGCAATATGTGCCAAAGCCTCGTCAAGACTATCGACAATCTTCAGGGAAAGCTTATAGTCCATCCATTCCGTTCCCATTGCCGATTCATTTTCAACTATCTCTACACGCCCTTTCATCGGAGCAAGCAGAGCTGGGATGTCGTTGGTTCTATCACGATGGACAAGCAGACAGTCAAGGGCATTGCAGACACTGACACGTCGCATCTTGGCATTACTGATAATGCGTTGTCCTTTCTCCAAATCGCCATCTTTGTCAAAATAGGCATGCACAACACCTGCTCCTGTCTCAATAACTGGCACACGAGCATTGTCGCGTACGAAATCGATGAGTTTCCTTCCGCCTCGGGGGATACAGAGGTCAACATAACCAACTGCACCAAGTAGTTCTGCAGTGGCTTCATGAGTGGGTGGCAACAAAGCCAACACATCCGTACAAATATTTGCTTTGCGAAGCACATCATGAATGAGCGAAACAATCGCACGATTGCTTTCCTCTGCACTATGGCTGCCTTTCAACAGACAGGCATTGCCACTCTTGAAGCACAAAGAGAAGACATCGAAGCAGACATTCGGCCTTGCTTCGAAGATGACGCCAATCACACCGAAAGGAACACTTATGCGACGCAGGTAAAGACCATTGGCAAGCGTTCTCTCCTTGCTTATAATGCCCAAAGGCGACGGCAACTTGGCCACGTTGCGGAGGTCTGCTGCAATCCCTGCTATACGCTGAGGTGTGAGCAACAAACGGTCATAGAGCGGGTCGCTTGGCTCAAGCTTCTGCAAGTCAATGGCATTGGCTGCAAGCAATTGTTCTGCGGAAGATTCAGCACAATCAGCAATGCGACGAAGCACATCATTGCGTTGCCCGTCTGTCAAAAGCATGAGTGTCCTGCTTGCTTCCTTTGTGTTATGGAACAATTGCTTCATGATGGCAGGAATTCTGTATAGATGGTTTCCGTCGGTTTCTCTATTAAAGCAGGCAAGATGCCATCGCGATTGCCATTGGCTATAATGACGCGAATGCCCGCCTTTGCAACAGAAAAAGCTGTGTTGAACTTCGACATCATACCGCCTCTGCCAACGTTACTCTTGGTTGGAAGTATGTAGCGACTGACATCATCGCTTGAACATACCTGACGAATCACTTCGCTGCCCGGTTCTAAGGGATTGCCGTTGTAGAGTCCATCAACGCCTGTGAGCAACACAAGCATTTGAGCTTCTATCATCTTGGCAATGAGGCCAGACAGTTCATCGTTGTCCGTGAACATCAGCTCCTCGATGCTTACCGTATCATTCTCATTGACGATAGGCAACACACCGTTCTCGAGCATCACTTCCATGCAAGCACGTTGGTTCTGATAACTGCGTTCGCTTTGGAAGTTCTCTTTTGTCGTCAGCACCTGACCAATGTGTATGTTGTATTCGCGAAAGAGGTCGTAGTAGAGGTTGACGAGCTTCACCTGCCCCATAGCCGAGAAGAGTTGGCGCTGTTCTACAGAGTCGAGCAGATGGTCAACCTGCAATTCCTTGCGACCACAAGCAACTGCGCCGCTCGATACAAGCACGACATCATAGTCACATTGCCGCAACCAAGCGATTTGGTCAACAAGTGCAGACATTCGGGTGATGTCGAGTTTGCCCTTATCTGTCGTGAGGACATTGCTGCCCACCTTCACTACGATTCGTTTCTTCATTGCAGTCCTGCCTTTAGGCAACGTATCACTGCCGAGTTGAAGGCAGCATGATCCAATTCATTTAAGCCTTTAATCGTAATGCCGCCGGGTGTCGTGACCTTGTCTATGGCAGCCTCTGGGTGCAGACCAGTCTGGCGAAGCATGGCAACGGCGCCTTGCATGGTTTGCATGGCAATCGTTTTTGCCTCGTCGGGATAGAAGCCCATCTCGACGCCTCCTTCCATCATCGCACGAAGGAAACGCATGACGTAAGCAATGCCGCAGCCTGCCATCATCATGCCCGCACCCATCAATCGTTGCGGAACAATCTTGCTTTGTCCCAACTTGCCAAAGAGGTCGGCAGCCACTTTTGCCTGCTCTGCTTCCTCTACGAAAGTCATGCTCTCGCCGAATTCGGCAGCTATGTTAGGCATCGCATAGACATTAATGCGCTCATGACGCACGTTTGCAGCGACAGAAATAAGCAGTTTGTCGGCCAACTCTGGCTTTATTTCTTCTATCACTTGCTCGACGAGCCAAGGCTTTACGGCAAGCAGAACGACATCCGCTCCTTTTGTGGCCTGCTTGTTATCAAGCATTGTCGTGATGCCGGGACATGCCTCAACGAGTCGGTCGAGCGTTTCTTGTGTGCGAGCAGTCACGGTAAGGTCATTAGCCAGACCTGCCTTTGCCCATCCTTTGACGAGGGCACCGCCCATATTTCCTGCACCTATAACGTTTATCTTCATAGCACTTTTCTTAGTTTTTCCACGAAGCTATCGGCTTCTTGCTTTGTGAGACAAAGAGGCGGAAGCAGTCGTAGGACGTTAGTTCCTGAGCAACCTGTGAAGCAATGTTGTTCCTTGACGAGTTTCTGACGCGGTTCCTTATACGGAATATCCAGCTCGATGCCTATCATGAGGCCGCGTCCACGAACTTCCACAACATGCGGAAGTTGTGCATCACGAATGGCTTGCATCAAGTATTCGCCAACCTCAGCAGCATTCTCGACGAGCTTTTCCTGCTCCATAATCTCGAGAACTGCGATGGCACCGGCACATGCGAGATGGTTCCCTCCGAAGGTCGTGCCGAGCTGACCATAGACAGGCGTGAACTTGGGACTAATGAGAAGACCACTCATGGGGAATCCATTGCAGATACCTTTCGCGACAGTTATCATATCGGGACGTACGCCGAGATGCTGATGAGCAAAGAATTTGCCGCTTCGACCGTAGCCGCATTGAATCTCGTCGCAAATCAAGACGGTTCCGTTGGCGTGACAAAGTTTCTGAAGCTCCTGCAAGAAGTCGGCTTCGACCAAGCGAATACCTCCCACTCCTTGTATACATTCCAGGATGCAAGCGCAGACATCTCCCTTCTCGAGTTCAGTCTTCCAAGCTTCTATATCGTTGAGAGGCAGGTAAGTAACGTGCCCGTTGGCGTTAATGGGAGCAATAATCTTGGGATTCGCAGTTGCCTCTACAGCCAAAGAGGTACGTCCATGAAAGGCTTTTTCAAGTGATAAGATGCGTGTCCTGCCATTATAAAACGATGCCAACTTCAGGGCGTTCTCGTTCGCTTCGGCACCAGAATTGACCAGAAAGAGGCTGTAATCCTCATAGCCACAAGCTTTGCCAAGACGCTTCGCGAACTCCTTCTGCAAGGGATTTTGCACGGAATTACTGTAGAAGCCAAGCGTCTGCAGTTGCTTCGTCATTGCCTCTACATAATGAGGATGGCAGTGACCCACGCTGATGACTGCATGTCCGCCATAAAGGTCGAGGTATTCCTGTCCCTCAGAGTCCCAGACTTTGCAACCCTTGCCGCGTGCAATGGTCACATCCATCAAAGGGTATACGTCGAAGAGTTCCATTTCTTTCTTTTCGTTATGACGTTATTTCGTTATATCGTTATCACGAGACTTTTAGAAGGCACTCGCTTTTAGTTGCAGACCTTCGCTCTCGTCGAGGCCGAACATGAGGTTCATATTCTGCACGGCCTGCCCGACTGCTCCCTTCAAGAGGTTGTCGATGCAGGAAATCATGAGCAATTGGTCCTCGTATTTCTCCACGTAAACCAATGCCTTATTGGTGTTTACGACCTGCTTCATATCAGGGCTCGTGCGGACGAAGTGCGTGAAGCGAGCATCCTTGTAATAGGCTTCATAGACCTGCTGAACCTGTTCCAGAGGCAAGTCACACTTGGCATAAGCGGTCACGAAAATGCCTCTTGTGAAGCACCCTCGCTGCGGGATGAAGAGCACTCGGCCTGCATAGCCAGGACACAATTCCTGTACCGTTTGGTTAACCTCCAGCAAGTGTTGATGTGTGAAGGTCTTATAGACGGAAATGTTATCGCTTCGCCAAGAGAAATGCGTCGTTGAGCCAGGCTTCTGACCTGCACCCGTACTGCCCGTAATACCGTTTACATGTATGTCTCCACTAATGATGCCTGCCTTCAAAGCGGGCAGCATAGCGAGCTGGATGGCAGTCGCAAAGCAACCGGGATTTGCGAGATGATTGCAATCTTTTATCGTCGAGCGATGCGTTTCAGGCAGTCCATAGACATAATCATGCTCGCCTGCTATCCTGAAATCTTGAGCCATGTCGATTATCTTGACATTCTGCGGAATCTCGTGCTCCTTCAGGAATTGTTCGCTTTTCCCATGTCCGAAGCAGAAGAAGACGACATCCACTTGGTCGAAAGGC
Source organism: Bacteroidaceae bacterium (assembly GCA_017557475.1). The sequence goes on along the minus strand of JAFYYO010000267.1, from coordinate 9,858 downwards.
ATTTCCGAAGTGAAGCAAAGGTCAGTCTCGCCGATTAAGCCTTCGTGGACTTCGCTGACGGGATTGCCGGCGTTGCTCTCGCTATTGGCAAAAACAATCCTCGCTTCAGGATGCCCCAGAAGCACTCTTATCAGTTCGCCACCAGTATAACCTGCAGCTCCTAAAATCCCTACTCTTACCATACTTTTATCATTTCATTAGGTATGTCCGAAAACATTACACGTTATGTTCGCCAACATTACACGTTATGATTGCAAACATTACACGTTATGTTTGCGATTTATCCACGTGTCGTTTGCCAACGACACACGCGTTGTTTATCGCCTCTCCTCAGGGTGTGCCAAATAGTAGGCTCTCAAGGCAGTCGATGTCACCTTGATGAAGCCCTTCGCATCCTCGCTCGTCCAGGCCTTTGCGGTCTCTCCGTACTCGCCCAACTTGTTCTTTACGAGGTCGTTAGGACTGTCCACGCCGACTGTTTGGAAGCAGAGGGGACGCAACTCGAGCGTCACTTCGCCCGTCACATTCCTTTGGCTGCTCAGGAGCATGGCTTCGATGTCGGGCATCACGGGCTCTAAGTATTGGCTCTCATGCAGGAACATTCCGTACCAATTGGCAACCTGCTCTTTCCAGTACTGCTGCCACTTCGAGAGGGTGAACTTCTCGAGATAGCGATGGGCACCTATGATGAGCATCGGAGCAGCTGCCTCGAAGCCCACACGACCCTTGATGCCGATGATGGTGTCGCCAACATGACAGTCGCGACCGATGCCGTAACGGGCTCCTATCTCCTCGACCTTCTGGATGGCTTTTATCTTGTCGTCGAACTTCTCACCGTTGACCGAGCAAATCTCACCCTTGTCGAAACCAATCTTGAGGAGTTCTGGTCCTTCTTCCGTGGGGTGCTTCAGGTAAGCACTTTCTGGCAGACCTTGCTTCGAGTCGAGTATCTCGCCGCCACAGATGCTTGTTCCCCAAAGGCCGACATTATAGCTGTATTTGAGCTTGGTAAAGTCTGCGAAGTAGCCGTTCTTGTTGAGGTAATCCACTTCTTCCTGGCGAGAGAGGTTTCCGTCGCGAGTCAAAGTGATAATTTCAACACCAGGACACATCACGAGGAACGTCATATCGAAGCGAATTTGGTCATTTCCTGCTCCCGTCGAGCCATGAGCAATAGCCGAAGCTCCTATTTCCTTCGCGTATCTGGCAATCGCCAAGGCTTGGAAGATACGCTCGCTACTTACCGAAATCGGGTAGCAATTGTTCCTCAAGACGTTGCCGAAAATCATGTATTTGAGCGACTTCTCGTAGTATTCCTGTGTGACATCAAGTGTAACATAGGCTTTTGCTCCAAGCTTGTAGGCATTCTCTTCGTTTGCCTTCAACTGCTCAGGACTGAAGCCACCGGTGTTTGCGCAAGCCGCATAAACCTCATAACCCTTCTCCTTTGCCAGGTACATCACGGTGTAACTGGTATCTAAACCGCCGCTAAAGGCGACCACAACTTTCTTCTTATCCATTGAATATTGAACATTAAACATTGAACATTTTTCTCCCCCTAAAGGGGGTCGGGGCTTCTACTCTATCCCTCTCAAAACCAAAGTCCTCATCACATCCTTGATGACCTCAAGCGAAGTCGGTTCGCCCTTGTGCTTCTCTGGGTCCCAGAGCATGCCCGTGCAGACACAGAACTTACGTCCCTTTGCCTCGAGAATATCGTGATTAATGCAACCCAGACATCCTTGCCAGAAAGCATCATCGTCGGTCAGTTGGTTGAAGCTCACGGGAACATAACCCAGAGCCGTGTTCATCTTCATGACCGCATCACCACTCGTCAGGCTGAAAATCTTGGCATGAGGCCAACGCAGACGAGCCAAAGTGAAGGTGTAGTCCTTGATGCGCTTCGCAACTCCCAAGCCTTGATAGTCGGGATGGACGATGAGACCGGAGGTCGTGACATAATGTTTGTTGCCCCAAGTCTCGATATAACTGAAGCCCACAAACGTGTCGCCATCCAAAGCGAGCACCGCTTTGCCTTCGCGCATCTTGGTCGCGACATAATCATGGGTGCGCTCGGCAATACCTGTACCACGTTTGCGAGCCGCATCACGAATGGTCTCTATAATAGTATCGACATACTTCTCGTGCTCCGCATCAGCCACCAGCACCCGTATGTCCTCACTCTTTACATCTTTCATCTCTTTAAAGTCTCCTATTATATAATAATGTATAGAGTTTTATGCCAGTTTTGGGAAGAGATTACGGACAATCTCACCAGCTGCTTCTCTGTCCACACCTTCTGCCAGCACCACGATGACTGTGTCATCGCCTGCAACTGTGCCGAGGAAGAACGAGTGTTTGATGTTGTCCACATCGTAGGCAACCATGCTAGCATGACCAGGCGGAGTGTGCACTACCATCAGGTTGCCAGAGAAATTAAGCCGCCATTTCGTCTGATTTATCTCTTCGAGCGTAGGCACCGGCTCGAACTGTCCTTCGCGAGGCAGCGCATAAACACTGAGGCCACTACGTACTCTCACCTTACTGATGCGCAGTTGCTTGAGATCACGACTCAAGGTGGTTTGGGTACTGAAAAATCCCTCCTCTTTGAGTGCGGCAAGCAAATCTTCCTGACTCTCCAGGCTTTTCAAGCTAACTATTTTGCGTATTGCCTGCAATCTCGCTTTCTTGTCTAATTTCTCCATTATTCTGTGTTTTGAGGTTTAGCGAGTGCAAAGATACAACATTTTATGCAAACAGACACAACTTTTCACGCATAATATGCACTTTTCTTATGCTTTTTCTGCATAAGAGCCTCTTTTTGCCTGCATATTCGACATTATTCGTCGAGTACACGAAGCTGAACAAGCTCAATCTTAGTAGTGGTCTTCTTGGTGACCTTGAACTCCCAATGGCCGAAACGAACAGGCTCATTAAGCTTGGGAAAGTTCTGAAATTCGTGAAGGATAAGTCCTCCGACGGTTAAGTACTCGTCGCTTTCCGGCAGGTCAAGGTCAAGAAGTTCGTTGGCTTGAGCAATCTCAAGTCGGCCTGAAAGCAGATATTCGTTCGGAGCAGTCTGCCTTGCCGTATAGTTCTTACTGTCGTGCTCGTCTTCTATCTCACCGAATATCTCCTCGACAAGGTCTTCCATCGTGACGATACCACTCGTTCCGCCAAACTCATCGACGATGACCGCAAGCGAACGCTTCTGGCTGATAAAGATGCCGAGCAACTTCTGAGCATTCATCGTCTCAGGCACAATCGGCACCTCACGAACGTGTTCCGTCCAGTCTTCATCTTCTCCGAGGCGGAACATCTCGACCGTATGGATGTAACCAACAATGTCGTCGATGTCCTCTTTATACACGATAATCTTGCTGTGACCGCTTTCCACGAACTGCGTAAGCAAGTCTCGCAAGGAGGTTTCGGTGGAGACGGCAACAATCTCGGTTCGCGGCACGATACAATCACGCACTTTAATCGAGCTGAAGTCGAGTGCATTCTGGAAGATTTTCACCTCGTCCTCGATGTCCTCATCATCGGCTTTATCGATGTTGCTCTGTATGAGATAGTCCAGGTCTTCACGCGTGAAAGTCTTCTCTTGCTTTGCTTTCTTCACTTTCTTGCCCATCATCCAAAGCAAGAACTTGCCCAGCGAACTGGTGAACTTGCTGACTGGCCATAAGATTATATAGAAGATGTAGGCAGGCAAAGCGAAGATACGCATCATTCTATTCGGGTTGATGCGGAAGAGCGTCTTGGGCAAGAACTCGCCCGTAACGAGCACAATTAGTGTAGCAAGAATGGTTTGCAAGAACAGACAGAGTGCTTCGTTGGGGCAATCTTCATTGGGTTGATGAATGCCAAGCGGGATTAGAATGAGGGCACTCACTATCTTTGCCATCAGGATACCGTAGATAACAAGCGCTATATTATTGCCTACCAGGAGCGTGGAAATAAAGCTGTTGGGGTGCCGATAGAAGGTATCGATGAGACGCGACGAGAAGCCTTGTTCCTCTCTGTCCATCTCGAAGCGAAGCTTACTGCTTGAGACGAATGCAATCTCCATTCCTGAGAAGAAGCCTGAAAGCAGGAGAATGGCAATGGTGGCGATTATGATAGAAGTATCTATGCTCATTATCTGTTTGGTTTTTCGTCTTCCACAACGGGGAAAGTACCGGCGGAGTTAATCACGAAGTAGCGAGTCATTTGCTCGTTGCTGTGGAACTCTGTGCCTTCAAGCTCGCGTTCCGGAGTCGTGATGTGCATGTATTGGTGGTTCCACATCTCGTGAGCGCTCAGATCCCAAAAGAGTTCTTCGGTTCGGAAGACGTCTCCATTGACGTTCCTAACTACCACTCTGCCTCGCAACTCCCAAAGTTGTTGTTTGTGCAGGTAAGCTGTGTCCGACTGCACGAAGAGGTCTGTGTGGAATGACTCATCGTAACGTTCCATGAGTAAGCCTTTCAGAAACTTCCATGTGGGCAACTCACCGTTTGGTCCATTATAGATGTCCCACTCCTCGACCACAAGGTGATAGCGCATCAAGCCGCTGTCGCTGATGAAGGTATTAATGCCTGTCGAGTGCATGAACAAGAGTGTATCCTTCCCCGTAATAGGTTCAGCGATATGCTCCACCTCGTTTGAGCAACCGATGGAGATGAGCAAAAACAGCAGGAAGACTGGAGAGAGACGCTTCATTACCCTTTCTTACTCTATCTTATACTTCATGAACCAGCGTTCGTTGAAAGTAACACCGAGGTTGAGGACAAAGTAGTCTTCCTTTATCATACCTGCGCCGCTTGCCGAACGTCTCTGCCATCCGAGGCCGACATTTACGACAGAGCGGTTGTTATACTTGTTTATGATGGGCACACCTGCACCGATACGAAGGTTGAACTCGCTGGGACCATCCATTCCATTCACCTTCAAATAAGGTGTCGAGTAGTTCATACCTGCACGATATTGGATGCGATCCCAGAACTTACCGAAGGGATTAGGCGTCCATTGAGCACCCACAGCGACCTTTGTTCTGTTCTTGTAGGAGCCTTCCATGGGCAGATAACCGCCTTCTGCTTCAACGGGCATTCGGCAATTAGCCCAGCGTTCCTGATGCACGTCGGCTGCCACGAGGAGCGTATTCTTGTGTTGCCACGAGGCTCCGAAGCCATAGGAATAAGGCAGGTCGAAAGGCGAAGAAGCGGTATAGGTTGTCGTATCGCCTTTAGTTGTGTAGAGCATAAGCGTCGCTTCCTGAGCAATCTTATGGCCAAGTCCTGCAGTCACGCCAATGTTCAACCAGTCTTGCCTAGTCAAGCGGACAGGATATTGTGCGCCTAAGTCTATCTTATAGGTCTTGAGGGAAGCGTGATAGTTCTTGATTGTGTTGCTGTAAGAGCTGCTACTCGTACCTCCTTCCTTGAATTCAGGCACGAGAGAGTGGTTGTACTTTCCCCAGAGGAAGCTGGCATTAGCACCGATAGAGAAGTTGTGGAAAGCCTTCCAACCAAGGCCGATATACGCTTGGTTCAAGCCTCCACTGCCGACATAGGTCGTGCTTGTCGTGATGCTCTGAGTGGTATTGACATCGCTTGTGACGGACATCTCGGGCGAAGAGAAGTCGTAGCCGATGCTTGTATAAGGCATGAAGCCGACTGCAAGGCCGAGTCTCTTGGCAATATGCATGCCTGCATGAACGTAGTCGAAAGTCGCGCTATTAATTCCAACTTGCTTCGAGCCCTGTGTCATCTTGCCGAAAGAGCCGCTCATGCCCACATCAAAGATAAGACTTAGCGAGTCGATGGCGGAGTAAGAAGCTGGATTGAGGACATTGATGCGATTGCCTACACGAATGCCTAGGCCGACGCCTCCCATCGACTTATTGAAGCCGTTGGACTGGTCTTGAAGCAATCCAAGCCCGAAGCGAGAGTAGGAAGAGACGGTTCCTGTGGATTGAGCCTGAACAAGAAGCAGGGAGCAAGGGGCAAGGAGCAGGAATAGTAGTACTTTGAATCGGTTCATTTTGAATTATAATCCAGTATCTTGTTGAGTCCTCTCGGCACTATGTACTTGTCCGTGAAGATTAGGTTCTTGATGTTTGTATCGAAGTTGATGTTGTCGCCGCCAGTCAGGAAGATTTCCAGATGCGGGAACTTGGAGCGCATAGACTTGATGTAACCCTCGATTTCGTACTTCATACCTCTGAGCACGCCACTTCTGATCGCCGTTTCAGTACTGTATCCCATGCCTGGCACTTCGCCTTCAGCCTCTACGAGAGGCAGTCGAGCCGTGAACTCATGCAGGGCTCTCAGTCGCATTTGCATGCCTGGAGCGATGTTTCCTCCCCAGTAATTGCCGCGAGCATCAATGACTTCGTAGGTGATGCAAGTGCCTGCGTCGATGATGAGAAGGTCTTTGCCTGGCCTCAGCGAACTGGCTCCGATGACGGCAGCCAAGCGGTCGCTGCCCAGCGTTTCAGGTGTGCGATAACGACTTGTGATGGGAATCGGCGTGTCGTGAGTGAAACGAAGGAGCGGAAACGGCAGTCTCGAGAGGGCTTGCTCCTCGCCTTCAGTAAGGTTACGAACAGAACCTACGATGCCTCTCTCGAACCTATGTTTCTGCACGAAAGCGTCAAGTCCGGAGAGCATCCCGTCCTCTGCGCGCACTTCATCGACTGGCTCATCGCCTCGGAAAGCAACCATCTTGGCGACGGTGTTCCCTATGTCTATTATCAACTTCACGGCTGCAAAGTTACGAAATAAAATTAAGAAACAAGAATTACGAATTAAGATTTAAGGATTATTTAAGCAAATTAGCACAAACTCCGCAGTTTGCCGAAACCCATTTCGCAGGTCGCGACTCGACGAGACAGCAAGAAAATGTCAAGATTTTTCGCAAAATCAGGTCACGCAAAAGCAGGAAACGGCCTTCTTCCTGCCCAAAGGAGGGCAAGGCTCCATTTTTCGCGATTTTTGTATCGCAATCTCTTTCAACGACTTATAAAGCTAAGTCTTCAGGCGAAGCAGAGATAATGGACAGAAAACATGTGTTTAGGGACAAAATTTGGCGTGTTTTGAGGGCCGACGAAGCACGCTTAATTTCAAAACTAGGCGTGGTTAGTTTGCAAACATAACGTGTCTAGTTTGCCAACGACACTAGAGTAATTTGCCAGAAGTCCACGTTCTTCCGACCGACAAACGCAAAAAGTTGTAAAGTTTTTTCCTGATAAATCCAGACGATAGCCCTATTCTTCGCTCACTTGCAGCAAGACTTTGAGACGAACCACAAAGGTACTTCCGTTCGACAAAACTCAAACAAATTGTAAATTGTACATTGTAAATTGTATTTTTTTTCGTACCTTTGCGCCCGTGTTTAAGAGAATTGCCATACTTTTGAGCGTTTTGCTGGGTGCTTTGGGGCAGGTCTTTGCCTCCGAAGACAGCATTCGTGTGACCCTTCTCACCTGCTCGCCAGGTCAGGAGGTCTATCAACTTTATGGCCACACGGCAATCCGTTGCCAGCAGCCAAGCCAAGGTCTCGACGCCGTATTCAACTATGGTGTCTTCGATATGTCGAAGCCTCACTTCGCCTGGCACTTTGTGCTTGGGCAGACGGACTACATGGTGCAACCAATTCCTTGGAGTTACTTTACCATTGACTACGAGAGGCGCGGCTCAAGCATTATCGAGCAGGAACTGAACCTGACACAATCCGAGGCACGAAAACTCACGGCTCTGCTCATCGAGAACTGCGAGCCGCAGAACTGCGAATACCGCTACAGTTTCCTATATAAGAACTGTACGACGATGGTTCGAGACCTTGTGGAGCAGGTCATCATAGGCGACATCCAGTATCCTGACACTTTGCCTCATCTGACGGCTCGCGAAATCCTGCACCAATACACAGCCGAACACCCTTGGGCACAGGAAGGTAACGACCTCCTGCTTGGTGCCGAGGTGGATACGATAATGTCTGAACACGCGGCTATGTTCATTCCTGAGAACATGATGAAGGCTTTCGACGGAGCTTTCATCCGCAATGGGAAAGGCGATATGCGCCCACTTGTTCGAAGCAAAAAGGTGCTTTTGGAAGCAAAGCCGCAAGTCGTTGAGCCTGAGTTTCCGCTTTCTCCCATGCAAGCGATACTGGCCTTTGCTGCCCTCTGCCTGTTCATCATGTTGATTGAAATCTGGGCAAAGCGTATCTTCTGGCTTTGGGATGTGCTTCTCTTGCTACTTCAAGGGGCAGCAGGAACCCTGCTCCTCTTCATGTTTCTCTTCTCGAAACACCCAGCCGTGGGCAGTAATTGGCAGATTCTTCTGCTGAATCCCATTGCCTTCATCGGCATTCCGCTTGTCATAAAAGCTGCCATAGGGAACAGACAAACACTGTGGTATGCCTTCTATTTTGCCGTTTTGGCACTATTCTTGTTATTTTCTCCATGGATACCACAAGTATTTGCGAAAATAACCGTACCTTTGGCATTGTGTTTGCTCACAAGGCCTTTGAGCTACTACCTCGTGAAAGGTAAAGAGGTAAAAAGTACAAAAAGAAAAAAGAAGTGAAGAATAAAGAGCGTCTGTTGTCCGTTGTCTGTTGTCTGTTGGCGGTTGTTGCTCAGGCACAGGATGCACCAAAGGTGCCCTCGCTGGTAGTGAACATCGTCATCGACCAGTTGAGGAGCGACTATATGGACGCCTTCTCTCCGCTTTATGGACAGGGCGGATTCCAAAGACTCAAAGAGCAGGGACGCTTCTATTCGCAGGCTGAATACCCGTTTAGCTCGCCTGATCAAGCCTCAGCAATTGCCTGCTTGATGACAGGAACCAGCCCTTATGTCAACGGCATCATCGGCAGTCATTGGCTCGACCGACAGACACTCTTGCCTGTCTTCTGCGTTGACGACGATAAATACCCAGGCATACTGACCGACGAGAAGTCCTCGCCCAAGCATCTTGCCGTTTCTACTATCAGCGATGAACTGAAGGTTTCTTCCGAAGGAAAGAGCCTCGTTTACTCCATCGCCCCGACTCGCGAAGCCGCAGTACTGGCTGCAGGTCACGCAGGAAACGGTGCTTTCTGGCTCGACGACTGGACAGGCAAGTGGGCTTCGACTTATTACTACGACAACTACCCTGCTTGGGCAACAGAATATGACACGCAGTCTTCCCTCGAAGACCGCATCGACGATATCCGTTGGGAGCCCCTCAACGATGAAGTTGCCGACTTCCATTACTTTGTTTCGGACGGAGCAAAAAGCAAGCCTTTCAGTCACAAGTTCAAAAGCAACCGCAAGTTCCGCGAGTTCAAGGCAACTGCTTGCGTCAACGACGAAGTCAATCGTTTCGCCAAGCACACGATAGAGAAGGCTGGATTGGGTGCCGATGCAGCTACCGACCTGTTGACGCTCACCTACTATGCCGGCGCTTACGACCATCAGTCGGCAATGAAGTTCGGCATGGAGATGCAGGACACCTATGCCCGACTCGACCGTCAACTCGAGGAAATCCTCGACTTCGTAAACGAGAAGGTTGGTTTGGACAAGACGCTCTTCGTGGTCACAAGCACAGGTTACTTCGACTCGGAAGAGATGATGGACTTGAGCAAGTACCGCATCCCCACAGGTGTCTTCTCCATCACGAAGGCAAAGGCGCTGCTCAACATGTATCTCATCGCCGTTTATGGCCCGGGAGATTATGTCGAGACGGCTATCGACAATCAGATTTACCTTAACCTCAAGCTCATTGAGAACCGCAACCTCAACCTGACGGAAGTGCTCGACCGATGCAGCGCTTTCCTTATTCAGTTGAGTGGCGTCAAGGATGTTTATACAAGTCAACGACTCGCTCTGGG
>JAFYYO010000266.1 GCA_017557475.1 Bacteroidaceae bacterium | reverse complement strand
CACAGCTTGGGATAAGTGCATCTTCTACATCGATGGCGAAGCGCAATTCACCTACGGAGCTCATAATCCCAATTCTTGGGAGACCTATCACTTCACGGTGACCGCAGGCACACATACCTTCAAATGGGAATATACGAAGGACAACAGTGTAAATGCTCAGGGCGATGCCTTCTTCGTGGATAACATCCGGTTCGGATTAGGCGAGCCATGCGTCGCTCCTTATGGACTTGAGTACGAATTGACGATAAACTCCGCCACCCTGACTTGGAAGGGATACAGCGAATACTTCAGCCTACGCTACCGCCAAGAAGGAGGCGATTGGCAGTATGTCAATGCCATTACCGAAACGACATACACCCTGACCGACCTCGCTCAAGGCGTCTATGAAGTCGAAGTGCAGGCATCGTGCAACACCTCAACATGCAGCGGCACCTTCGAGATTGTAGGTCCCCTTTCAACAGCCGAATGGTACGCCTATGCCACATATAGCATGGACGGAGCCGATTGGGGAAAGACGTTTATCAACTTCTCAATGCAAGACGTCTCCACAGTACAGGCCGTATCGCCCGTCCTCCCCGAAAATTGGGCAGCCGCCTTTGCAGATGGTTATGTCTGGTTCATCCTTTCGGAAACCGGCGACCTCTGCAGAGCTCCCCTCTATACCGAAACAAAAAGCCTCGGCGATTATGAAGTCGTCGTATCGGGATTCGAGACTGAGGGTGTCGCCAAAGAAATGGCCTACAACGTTGCTGATGGCAAGATATATTATTTAATCGACTATAATAGTGGAACTAAATTGAAGTCTTTTAGTCCTAACGATCTGTCAAATGTCGGCGGCCTAACATTCGATTTAGTCATTCAGGCCTTTGCCATCAACAAGAATGGCGAGGCGTATGGCATTGAATATCAAACAGGAAAACTCTATCGCATCAACCTCGCAGATGGCCATTACGCCTTGGTTGGAGAGACCGGTCTTGCTGTGAGCTTCGTTCAGAGCATGGCTTTCGATATGGAAACCGACGAACTCTTCTGGGCACAGATAAGCAGTGCGTCAGATGTTGGTATCTACAAAGTGAATACCACTACCGCTGCAGTTACATTCATCGGTAAGACCGGAACCAGCGGAGCAGAACTCACAGGCCTCTTTATGCTGCCAAGCAACGCAGCGAAGACAGCCTACATCGACTTCGAGACAGGCGACTTCAGTCAGTTCACCTTCGAGAACGGTAGCGAATATCCTTGGATTGTCACCAGTTCCGATGCGGCCACCGGTGAATATTGCATGATGAGTGGTAATGCAGGTGTCAGCTCTTCAAGTTCCATCATCAGTGCCACTTATACCTTCGACGAAGACGGCTACATTTCCTTCGACGCCAAGTGCATGGGCGAAGGAGTGAACAATGCTTTTGACAGGTGTGTTTTCTACATCGATGATAATGTAAAACTCATCTATGGCGAACGTGACAAAACTTGGTATACTTACGTTTATCGCGTCTCAGCAGGCACACATACCTTCAAATGGGAGTATACGAAGGACATGAGCATAAATCCTATAGGAGATGCCTTCTTCGTGGACAACATACGCTTCCTGCAAGGCAACTCTGCCCTCGATGTAATAGCAACAGACATTTCTTCCGTCAAGAGCGACGACGATGAGGAGATTATCTACAACCTCGCAGGACAACGTCTCGCCAAGAAGCAAAAGGGTGTCAATATCGTGAATGGGCGTAAAATACTTGTGAAGTAAGAACTAAGCCTGAATATACAAGAAAAGCCTCGAATCAACTTCGGGGCTTTTCTTTTTAGTCTTTAAGGTATTTCGTTAGGATTGTCTTCAAAGCATCAGGCTCATGAATGTCGAGCCAAGCTCCTTGCAGTCCTTCCCGTTTGGCTCCTTCTACATTGACTTGGGCATCATCGATGAAAAGACACTCGGCAGCCGGTCTTCCTATCCGACGAACGGCTTGACGATATATCTCTGGGTCGGGCTTTGCCAAATGCATTTCATGGGAAACAAAAACATGGTCGAAGAGGTCCTCGCAGGTGTAACCCTCTTCTGAGAAATAACGGCGCTTTACTTCTTCCCAATGCAAATCATTGGTGTTTGAGAGCAGGTGTGTGTGGAAACCTTTGCGGCGAAGCTCTTTTATCATATCCAGCCTTTCCTTTGGTATGATGCCGATGCAAGCGTTCCAAGCCTCGATGATGTCACTCGGAGTGATGTCCTTGCTGCAAAAACTTTGTACAAGCGAGAGGAATGCTTCTGTGGTCATCTTTCCAACCTGATAGTCGGTGACGATTTGTCCGGCAGAGATGCCATGACAGACGGTTGAAGAAGCATCCTCATCAGACTTCACAAAGAACAGCTCGGGAGCTACACCAAGACTGAGGCAAGCTTTTTGCATGTCCTGCATATTGAGGTCGAGAAGTACGCCCCCAAGGTCGAAGATGATGTCATGTACCATGAATTTACAAATTACCATTTACAACTTTGCGACCATTTATGATGTATACCCCTTTTGTCTTGGGTTTGCTTCCCAACTTGCGACCACTTAGGTCGAACCATTGAGCATCTGCGTTCTTCCATCCTCTATCTTCCGTTCCACGTATTCCCGTCCAATTCGGGTCGCCGATGTATTTCAGGCGAAAGTGGTCGAAGCAAGTCCAGTCCTTACCGGTTGAGGTTGTGGAGCGTACACCAATGCGAAGGGTACCATTCGTGACCGATACCGCTACACTGTTGTCGGCATAGTCGCCTTGGCTGAATGCCTGACAAGCTGCGAATTGGCTATTGGCAGGTTTAGCATATCCGCCTGTACCGATACGCATGAGTGGCACTGTTTCTGAATCAGCATAGAGACGCGCATTGCGAACTGTGGGGTTGCTGTTGTAGTCGCCTGTATAGAAGCCTTGACAAGTGAGCACATAATCGCCGTTGCGCAAGCCCGTCAGTTCCTGATAAACATCGAAGGTGGTTCCCTTCTTCTGAGCACAGAAGTTGCTATAGTCGGCAGGCGTTTCCGAATCGGCTGCTCCGATGGTTGGGTTGCCTTTCCATGCGTTATTGCGCGTATCGTTTCGTCCGAAATCTGCCCCTTTGATGAGAAATGTAGCATCAACAGGCGTTCCGCCAATTGCATTACGAAGCATCAT
>JAFYYO010000265.1 GCA_017557475.1 Bacteroidaceae bacterium | reverse complement strand
TCGGAGGTCCGAATAGAGTTGTCTTATAATCAAGCCCTGCAGTATTTGCGGCGCGAAGCACTTCGAGTGGAGGCTCCAAGAGGGCCTGTGACGCTTTGTTATCGAGGTCTTCCGCTTGGTCCAGGCAAGGGCGTCGGCTCACGCATCAACAATCTTTACCCTGAAGCTTGGCGTATCCGAACCACTTACAAGACCCCTTATTCCCTTCTTGGCATGGATAATTGATCGATTTTCCACGCAAAGTCCCCAATTTAAGCGTGTTATGTCGCCAGTACCTCCACGTTAGTACTGCAGTCCTCGCATGGAGATACTCGAGTACCTCCACGTTGGTACTGGAGTCCTCCCTAGCAGGGACTGAAGGAGTACTGTGTCGTGACATCGGGAGAACCTGCCCTCATTTCCCCTTTTTGCAGGGCGTTTGAAGCCGTTTCTGCTTTCTTAGGCATATTTTTTGCGTGCTTTCTTTGTGTCTTTACAAAGAAAATGCTAACTTTGCAACTCATTCTTCTAAATAAAAGGTTTGCTTATGAAAGACCATAATCATTTGGTAATCATGGCTGGCGGCGTGGGAAGTCGCTTCTGGCCGATGAGTACGCCTGAGAAACCTAAGCAGTTCGTCGATGTTCTGGGTTGCGGAAGGACGCTCATACAACTGACTTTCGACAGGTTCCAGACGTTAATTCCTGCCGAAAATGCATGGGTTGTGACGTCGGCAGATTATGTAGATATTGTTCGCGAGCAGTTGCCCGAAATCCCCTGGAACCACGTTCTGCTCGAGCCTTGCCGCAGGAACACGGCTCCCTGTATTGCCTATGCCAGTTGGCGCATCAAGGCTCAAGACCCGAAGGCAAACATTGTGGTCACTCCCAGCGATGCCATCGTGATGGACACAGCCGAGTATCGTCGAGTCGTAACCTCTTGCCTGAAGTTCGTCGCCGAGTCCGACGCGATGGTCACACTCGGCATGAAACCCACCAGACCTGAGACTGGATACGGCTACATTCAAGCCGACCTTTCCTATTCCACCGCTCGAAACAAGGAGATTTTCCGCGTTGATTCCTTCAAGGAGAAACCCGATATCGATACGGCCAACAAGTATATTCAGAAGAATAACTTCTTTTGGAATGCTGGCATCTTTGTCTGGAACGTCGGCACCATCGCGAATGCTTTGCGAGTTTATCAGCCTGCGCTCTCCAAGATATTTGAGGATTTGCTCCCCATTTACGGCACGGAGAAGGAGCAAGAGGCAATCAACAAGGTCTTCCCTCAGTGCGAAAACATCTCCATCGACTATGCAATCATGGAGAAAGCAGAGGAGATCTATGTCTTCCCAGCCAGTTTCGGATGGAGCGATCTCGGCACTTGGGGCTCGCTTCTCGAGAACTCGGAGCGTGATATCTACGGGAATGCGCTCTTCGGAAAGAATGTTGATGTTTATGAGACCACTAACTGCATCGTCCACGCAACACAGGAAAAGCGCGTCGTAGTGCAGGGTCTCGACGGCTTCATCGTGGCCGAATGCGACGATACATTACTTATATGTCGCCTCTCCGACGAGCAACGCATCAAGCAATTCAGTGAAAAGAAGTAAGGCCAACGCATAGAGAATAAGGAAAGACTATGGATAAAAAGGTTGCTTTAATTACCGGCATCACAGGTCAGGACGGGTCGTATCTCGCAGAGTTCCTGATAGAAAAGGGTTACGAGGTTCATGGCCTTCTGCGCCGTTCCTCGTCGTTCAACACAGGACGAATCGAACATCTCTATCTCGATGAGTGGGTTCGCGACATGAAGAAAACGCGTCTGATCAATCTGCATTGGGCTGATTTGACCGACTCTTCGTCGCTGATTCGCGTTATCGGCGAGGTGAAACCCACGGAAATCTATAATCTGGCAGCCCAAAGTCACGTTAAAGTCTCCTTCGATGTGCCGGAATATACGGCCGATGTGGACGCCGACGGAGTGCTTCGTCTGCTTGAAGCCGTACGCATCTGCGGGCTTGATAAGACTTGTCGAATCTATCAGGCATCGACCTCAGAACTTTATGGAAAGGTACAGGAAGTGCCGCAGTCGGAGACGACGCCTTTCTATCCCCGTTCTCCATATGCCGTCGCCAAGCTCTACGGCTTTTGGATTATGAAGAACTACCGTGAGTCGTATGGAATGTTCTGCTGCAACGGCATCCTCTTCAACCACGAAAGTGAGCGCAGAGGCGAGAACTTTGTGACTCGCAAGATTACCCTCGCAGCAGCTCGTATCGCTCAAGGTTATCAGGATAAACTCTATCTGGGCAATCTGAACTCACTTCGCGACTGGGGTTACGCCAAGGACTACATCGAATGTATGTGGCTCATCTTGCAGCAGCCGGAACCCGACGATTTCGTCATCGCCACAGGTGAATACCACTCGGTTCGTGAGTTTACGACGCTCGCATTCAAGGAAGTCGGCATAGAACTCGAGTGGCGAGGCGAAGGTATCGATGAAAAGGGCTACGACAAGCAGTCGGGCAGGGCACTCGTAGAAGTGGATCCCAAGTACTTCCGCCCTGCTGAGGTTGACCAGTTGCTTGGCAATCCCGCCAAGGCAAAAGCGAAGTTAGGATGGAATCCACATAAGACGTCGTTCCAAGATCTTGTGAAGATTATGGTTCGTCACGATATGAAGTTCGTGAAGAAACTGTTCCTGAGAGCTCAAATGGACAGGGAAGACAATGAATAAGGACAGCAAGATCTACGTCGCTGGCCACAATGGTTTGGTTGGCTCCGCTATTTGGAACAACCTGAAGGCACGAGGCTACACCAATCTTATTGGCCGAAGTCATAGAGAACTCGACCTTCTGGACCCTGTCCAGGTGAAGAAGTTCTTCGACGAAGAGCAGCCGGAAGCCGTCGTATTGGCAGCTGCGCATGTCGGCGGAATTATGGCTAACCTGCAATATCGCGCGGACTTCATCTACCAGAACCTGCAAATCCAGCAGAACGTCATTGGCGAGAGTTGGAAGCATGGCGTGAAGAAGCTGCTCTTCTTGGGCAGTACGTGCATTTATCCAGGCGAGGCTCCGCAGCCGATGCCCGAGGATTGTCTGCTGACGAGCCCGCTCGAATATACCAACGAACCCTATGCCATCGCCAAGATAGCCGGGCTGAAGATGTGCGAGAGCTTCAATCTTCAGTACGGTACAAACTATATTGCCGTCATGCCCACCAACCTTTATGGGCCTAACGACAACTTCCATCTCGAGAACAGCCACGTGCTCCCTGCCATGATTCGCAAGATATACTTGGCACATCTACTTGAGGATAACGACTGGGAAGGCGTTCGTCGTGACATCGCATTGCGTCCTGTCTCGATGAAATCGACCAAAATGCGCGTCGATGGTGACTCGTCAGAGCAAGACATTCTTACTGTTTTGGCGAGCTACGGCATTGCCCCCGGAAGGGTAACACTCTGGGGAACTGGTGCTCCGATGCGTGAGTTTCTGTGGAGTGAGGAGATGGCCGATGCCAGCGTTCACTGCCTGCTCAATGTCGATTGGAAGGATGTGGTGGAGAAGACAGAGTTCCGCAAAAATCACGATGGAATCGAGGAAATTCGCAACTGCCACATCAATGTCGGCACAGGAAAACAACTCAGCATCAAAGAGTGCGCGGAGAAGATAGTGAAGGAAATTGGCTTCCGAGGTCAACTCCTTTGGGACAAGAGCAAACCCGACGGCACAATGCTCAAGCTTACAGATGTCAGCAAACTCCACAAACTTGGCTGGCATCACACAATCGAGATTGATGAAGGCATCCACCGCCTCTTCTCGTGGTATCAGCAAGGCATTTGCATCAACCATAAGTATGCCGATTAGTAACAATAAATATAAATAATGATGAGAAAGATTCTGTTTATGGCTTCTGTTGCCATCGTGGCTATTTTGAGCATATTTATAGTCAGTTGTGCCGATGCAGAAGAAGGTGAATCCCATGATGACTGGAAGCTTCGTAATGCAATCAACGGCCTCGGATGGCACGTTGACATGCTAAAGGATGCCAATGGAAATTGGGTGAGGTGGGAAAATGCAAGTATACTTTATTTCTATGTAAAGTTTAGTGCCAGTAACCATAACTTTGAGTCCGAGAAGTTCTACTACGATGGGGAAGGTAACAGCGACGAGACAACAAGAGAAGTGTACAAACCTGCCAACAACACAGCTTACACCATTACGAACGCCAAAGTCATTGAAGGAACCGTTGGCGGTCAGCCTTATTTCCGCATAACGCTCAATAAGATGCCTGGTTCCTCAATGGAAGGCAAACTTTATTTCTATAAGGAGAACAAGACCTATGAGGTCGTCATGACGCGTTAGCAGCAGTTTTTCTTCTTTTTTCTTGCTGCATTGTGTAAATAATTGTATCTTTGCAGCGCAAACGGTGATACCTAAGTTTCTTAAAGACGAGGGTAGAGAGGGAATCCGGTGGAAGACCGGAGCAGTGCCCGCTACTGTAATTGCCTTCTGAGTCTGGCGCACAAAAGTCACTGGGACAACTTCCTGGGAAGACGCGCCGGCAGGCAAGAGCCAGGAAACCTGCCATTTCGCGATAAAAAGAACAAGCATCCTCGGGACAAGGATGACTAAAAAATCATGCATGGTCTGCCAAGACTTACGATTCTCCTGTAGGGTGTGGAATGCCCAAACCGGTCAGGAGGTATTCATGAACAAGAGGAATTACTATCTGCTAGCGATTCTGGCTACCGTATTGGCATTTGCTGTGACAGCAAGTGCCAGTGCGCAGAATCCACAGCCCCTTCCCGACCTCCCCCAGGGGGGAGGGGAAAAAGACAGCATAAGGCAGTTGTACGAGGTGACGGTTGCTGCTAAGCAACCCATGCGAACGATTGCCACTTCGCAAACACTTAGCGGTGCTGACTTGCAAGCACTCAGTACGACGTCTGTTGCCGATGCCTTGAAGTACTTCGCCGGCGTGCAGATAAAGGATTATGGAGGGCTTGGAGGACTGAAGACGATTAACGTCCGTTCCCTCGGTGCCCAGCATGTCGGTGTCTATGTCGATGGCATCCGACTCACCAACGCACAGAACGGAACTGTCGACCTCGGCAAGTTCTCGCTCTCTTCGATGGAGACGGTGTCGCTCTACAACGCCAATAAGCTCGACTACTGCCAGTCGGCCAGCGAGTATGCTTCAGGTGCGACGGTTTATCTGCAGACGAAGAGACCCACTCACGACTCGCTTTCTGTGCAGCTTCGCAATGCTTCGTTCTTCACTTGGATGGCAAAAGTCAACGGACAATTCTCGTGGAAAGGTTGGCAAGGCTTCATCGATGGTGAGTATTGCTCGAGTCGAGGCGACTATCCTTTCCGCTATCATTCAGAATATGAAGACACTGTCGGGCATCGCAAGAACAGCGACATCCGCTATGGTCGCGTTGAGGCTGCGTTGTTCAAGGGCGGCTTCTCGTCGCATGTCTATTATTATGATTCCGAGCGAGGCTGCCCAGGCGGTATCGTTAGGCGTTTGAGCGACAAGTACACGAACGTAGGCAGAGAGTGGGATCGCGACTTCTTCGTTCAGGCGAGCTATCAGGAGCGGTTCTTCAAGAAACTTCTTTTCAAGGCGAACACCAAGTATGCGAACGAGTATCTGCGTTATTGCACGAAGTATCCGGAGAATCAAAACACAGCTCGAGTAGATAATCATTATCGTCAGCAGGACGCTTACGGAGCCCTTTGTGCTGCCTATATGCCTTGGAGCTGGCTGTCGCTCTCGTCGAGTTACGACATCAGATACAGCATCTTGAAAGCCGACCTGAAGCGCTTCGAGGATGTGAAGCGAGTGGACCAGAAGCTTGTCTTTGCCGCACAATTCAACTGGAAAGGCATCCAAGCTGCGGCTTCTGCACTTCATCAACGCTATAGCGACTGGACTTTTGCCAATGCAGGAGCAGCCGAACCTCTGGACAGATGGACGCCTGCGGTGTCGCTTGCTTACACCTTCTGCGGCCTGACTCTTCGAGGTTGGTACAAGGAAATCTTCCGAGCTCCGACCCTTAACGACCTTTATTATACGCAGGTTGGCAATCGCAACCTGAAGCCAGAGTACACCAAGCAGTGGAATCTTGGCGCAGAATACCATTGGGACTACAAGCATTGGGCAGTCGATGCGCAGGCCGACATCTATCAGAACAGGATAGAGAACCGCATTGTCTGCCTGCCTTTGAAGGGCACATATACCTGGTCGATGATGAACTACGGCGAGACCTTCTGCCGAGGATTGAACGCGACACTCAAGGGTCACTATCACACAGGACAGTGGAGCTTCTCCCTACTCACGTCGCTCACCTGGCAAAGGGACGTCGACAGGACCGATCCTGAAGATGAAGATATGTACAACAAGCCAATATGTTACTCGCCGACGCTCTCTTCAGGCATCACAGGCATTGCAGGTTGGAGGTCGCTTCAGTTCACGACATCCTACCTTTATGTTGGCGAAAGGATGTGGAGCAAAGCAGATCCCGAGGACATCCTTGAGCCTTATCATAACGTCGACATGAAGCTTTCCTACACACATAACATCAAGAAGACCTCGCTGGGACTCTGCCTGGAGGTCTGCGACGTGCTCGACGTACAATACGAACACTTGCCTCGCTATCCGATGCCAGGCAGAAACTATAAGCTTACATTATCCTTTGGAATATGAAACGACTTGTTACACTCCTGCTCTTCCTTACATTATATATATATAACACGCACGCGCAAGAGCGGATTATCCTCTTGAACGAAGGCATGTGGCAAGCCGACAACGGCCGACTCAGCTATTTCGAGAACGGAACGATAGTCAGCAACCAGTGGTTCCGCGACAGGAACGGCTACAAACTTGGCGATACGCCAAATGATATTATTCAGGTCAACGAGAACCTCATCGCCATTGCCATCAACTGGTCGAACATTGTGCAGTTCATCAGGCCAGACGGCACAGCAGTCGCCGCTACTGAGGACATTCCCAACAATCGCAGGCTCTGCAGCGACGGACAATACGTCTATGTCAGCAGTTACGGGCATGAGTGTGAGACAGTTAACGGCACAGTTTACTTTGACAAAGGTTTTGTGGCGAAGATTGACCTCAGCACTTTCAAGGTGGTTGCCACTTGCGAAGTTGGCTACGAACCTGAAGGAATTGCCCTCTACGACGGTCGTCTCTTCGTGGCCAATACTGGTGGCTACTCGGATCAGGAAGGTCATGACTACGAGACAACAGTCAGCATCATCAATGCCTCTACGATGACTTTGGAGAAGAACATCGATACAGGCATCCCCAACCTCTATGGCGAGATGTCGCAAAGCGGCCGTTATCTGTGCATTAACTCGCCTGGAGACTACTACGAGGTGCCTGCATGCGGCCTTGTCTTCGACTGTAAGAAGGCGCTCATGGGCGAGGAGTGCTTCGTTGTCTTCAATTATCCAGTCACTTACAATACGACAACTCTCGACGGCAAGTTCCTTGCTGTAGGCTCCAACTTTTCCTATATTACAGGACAATACGAGTTCTCTACTCTCACTATCGAGCCTTGGACGCTAATAAACACCAGAGGACAAAGCGGACTCGAGCAGACGTTGCCAGGGACTTTGCAGGCCGACTTTGGTAATATGGAGCAGCCTTATGACATCTACGTCAACCCATATACGGGCTACATCTACGGCACAGATGCCGGTTCCTTCGAGGGTGCAGGCTATCTCTACCAGTGGTCGCCAGAGGGTCAACTGCTCGGCAAGCATAAAGTTTACATCAATCCTGGCCATTTTCTCGCTCTTCCACCAGATGATTGGGCAAACGACCTGAAGGACCTTAAAGACTCTAAAGACCCAAATGACCTTAAGGACTTCTACGACCTCAGCGGTCGCAAGTTCTCATCTCCCACTAAGGGCAGGCCAGGCATCTACATCCAATCAGGTAAGAAAATATGGTATAACAGATGACATGGGAAGTGAAGCTCTCGGATTAGCCACGCCTAGTTGGCAAACTAGCCACGTCTAATTGGCAAACTAGGCACGTCTAGTTGACCAACTAGCCACGCCTAATTGACGAACTAGGCAGGCGACACAGAATAACGACAACAGTCAGACGAATCAATTACACAATATAAACCTGTTTACTAACAATTTAAAACCAATCAACATGAAGAGAACATTATTCTCAGTAGCACTCTGCCTGGTAGCACTATGCGCCAGCGCACAGAGCTACGAGGTGAGGACTCTCACCTTTGAAGATGCCGATTATCGTGGTTCTGGCAATGTCGTGGGCGGCATGGACTGGTCGTCGCTCATCGATGATGCCGAGTACAACGGTACGCTCCTCTACGGCGACGGCATAGACACTTACATGTGGTACGACGAGAATAACACGGAACTAGTCTGGGACGGACTGCAAGGCAATGCCTACTGGAGTGGCGGCGCTGCCGTCTCCAACTACTATGAGCAGGATCTCAGTCAGGGCGACTACACTCGCCAGCTGAGCATCCCTTTGGCAGCAAGCACCAATCAGTTCATTGTAGTCTTCAGCTCCGAGAACCTGAAGGGCTATCCTTCCTACAGCGTATGCACGCCGTTCTACTTTGCTGACGACAAGGCGCGCGTCATCGAGTCTGTAGATGTCATCAACACCACCTACGTGCTCAACTCTCTCACCAACGGCGACAGTTTTGCCTCCGCTGCCACAGACGCAAGTCAGTTCGTGGTTCACTTCGTCGGAACACACGATGACGGCACAACCAGCGAGGTGACATACCTTTTGGCAGATGGGCGTAACTTTGTGGAAGACTGGACAACCGTTGACCTTACGTCACTTGGCGAGGTGAAGTCTCTCCGCACTTACGTCACTGGCAGCGACGACTTGGAAGGCGACTGGGGACTCAACACGCCTGGCTATGTAGCACTGGACAACATCAAGGTGCGCTTTGAGTCGGATATCGTAGAGACAATCGAGACAGTCGAGATTACGTTGAATGCAAAGACAAAGCTCATCAAGAGCCTTGTCAACATGGAGACAGGCGTAGCTGTTGAGGTGGGCGAGCCTACAAGCAACAAGTACACCTTCGACGTGCCTCATGGCTCTTACCTGCTGACAGCAACTGCTGCAGATGGAACGACAGTGAGCGGCACCATCCAGCTCGACGTTGATGCCGAACACACCAGTTTCTCCATCTATTCGGTTGAGGTTCGCGTAAAGAACAGCGGCTGGGTCTATGGCACAGATTACACCTTCGACCTGAAGGTTACCACAAAAGAAGGTGACGAGGTTAACACCACAATTGGCGACTACACCAGCGGCAACAAGATGTTTCTCGTGTTCAGCGGCAACACTTACTATCTCGATGTGATTCCTTCTGAAGCCCGTCAGGCAGAAGGTTACCTGCCTGCAACCTACTCAGGCACAGTCACCTTCAATCCTACCGTTCAGGCAGAAGTGCCGATGAGTGTTATGTATTCTGTTACAGTGCCTGCCGAAGCAACCTTCTTCCTTGGCACAAAGACGGCCCACTTCGTGAAGTTCAAGGAAGTGGCTCCCGAAAGCGTTACGACCGAAGGCGAAGGAAAGGTTTACACCTTCAAGCTTGCCGACAAGCAGGTCTATAACTATCGCGTCAGTCAGGAAGGTAAATACACTCAAGGCGGTCTCTTCACGATGAGCACCGACGAGACAAAGCGTCCGGAACTTGTCTTCACTGATGCAGACATGGAGGCAAAAGACCCGAAGTACATCGACCACGATGTGAATTCCAACAGCAAGTACAACGTGGGCGACCTCTTCCTCAATATCAATCCTGCCGGACACTTGCAGTTGGCTAACGTAGGCGACACCTACGACATCCTGCCCATGCGCAACTGGCAGCTCATCGAGAGCATTACCGGCAACTACTTCATCGACCCTGACTTCCATTTCACAGTTGTCAACCTGAACGGACAGGAAGACAATACAGTCGTGAAGGTCGAGGACGAACTGCTGACAGCCGTCGGCACAGGTACGGCCATCGTGCTCGTCACCTACGATGCCATCCACCTTGACCAGTACAGCGGCGCAACGAAGAAGGACTTCGTGGGCGGCAGCGACTGGGGAGCCATCTGGCCCGAGAACACAGGTGTCTTTGTTGTAACAGTAGGCGAACAGGCATCTGGCATCACGCCCAACATGACTATCAACGCGGACTATCTGACTCAAGCCTCTGGTGTTGACACGAAGATGTCGATGGAGAAGCTTGATGCAGAGTTCGACGTGCTCTATTATCTCGACACTGAAGACGGCTTCGACTACACCTTTACTCCTGAAGGCGTAAGCAGCGTCACACTTGCTCGTCCCGTTATCGGCACAAATGCGGCTTCCTATACAGGTTTCTCGGCAGAAGGCGTCACTGCTAATGACGACGGCAGCTACACAGTTCGTCTTACTATGGGTCGCAACATCGTTTGCCTGACTGGCGCAGATGGCAAGAGCCTCTATCAGGTTATCACCGTCAAGCCTTGCCATAGAGAGATTAAGGTAGGCGAGGAAGTCGTAGAGAGTGTGAAGCCTGGCGACGCTGTAACGGTGCAGTACTCAGGTCTCTATCATCCTGCTGGCAAGTTGGCAGGCATCCATAACTTCAACGCCTTCCTTGACTATAAGCAGGCTTCCGAAGGCATTAGCGTGATAAAAGGCAAGGGCAACCAATACACGATGGCGGCAACGGCAACAGCTCAGGCTGTTACTTTCACCGTCCCTGAAGACTGGACAGCTTCCACAATAGAGCTTACCGATGGCGTAATGGGCATTGGCGGCTTCGGCGATCCCGTCGGTAACCATCGCTTCACATCCAAGACAACAGGTCGTGCTCCCAACTTCACCGCCATCTCTCAGAGCGCTTCCTTAGGTCGCGTGCCTGCTTTGGAACTGCCCGTCGAGTTGCCTGTTGTTGGTCCTGCCATTGCAACCTTCGAGGACATTACAGACATCACAGAGCCTGTTGACGGCCACATGAGTGTTGGCACAGAGGATGACGATGAGCGCGAGTTCTTCACAAGTGGCGACTATGCCTTTGCCAGCGGTTGCATGAGCGACTGGGGCTACTGGTACTGGTTCGGCTATGCTAATCGTACAGGCACTAAGTACGAGACTCTCGACGACCAGTGGAACAATGTCGTTGGCGGTGGCTATGATGGTTCCGAGACCTATGGCGTTGCCTTTGCCGCAGCCTTCAACGGCCCTTGCTATGCTACTCTGCTTACCGATGAGCCTGCCGTCGTTCCTGGTTTCTACATCACCAACAGCAGTTATGCCTACACATCTATGACCGGTGGCGACCCATACGCCAAGAAGTTCGAGAAGGGTGACTGGTTCAAGCTGACCATTACCGGCTATGATGCCGACGACGAGGTGACTGGCACTAAGGAGTACTACCTTGCCGACCTGCGTGATGCCAAGAAGGCTTACATCATCGACGACTGGCGCTATGTGGACCTTTCTGGTCTTGGTGCAGTTGCTAAGCTTGGCTTCGAGCTGACAAGCAGCGACACAGGCGCATACGGCATGAATACTCCAGGCTACTTCTGCTTCGATAACTTCGGTGCTGAAGGCGAGGAAGTATTGCCCGAGAAGAACGTAACTCTGCCTCTTGAGATTGCAACCTTCGAAGACATTACTGACATTACAGAGCCTGTCGATGGTCACATGAGTGTCGGCACAGAGGACGATGACGAGCGCACAGAGTTCGTGAGCGGTGATTACGAGTTCGCTTCTGGCTGCATGAGCGACTGGGACTACTGGTACTGGTTTGGCTATGCTAACAGAACTGAGACGAAGTACGAGACGCTCGATGATCAGTGGAACAATGTTGTAGGTGGCGGCTATAATGGCTCCGAAACTTATGGCGTTGCCTTTGCCGCTGAGTTCAACGGTCCTTGCTATGTGACTCTGCTCAGCGACGAGCCTGCTGTCGTTCCTGGCTTCTACATTACCAACTCTGCTTATGCTTACAACTCTCTGACTGGTGGAGACAGCTTTGCCAAGAAGTTCGACAAGGGCGACTGGTTCAAGCTGACTATTACAGGCTATGATGCAGACGACGAAGTGACCGGCACGAAGGACTTCTACCTTGCTGACCTTCGTGATGAGGCTACTGCCTACATCATCAACGACTGGCGTTATGTTGACCTCTCTTGCCTGGGTGCAGTTGCAAAGCTTGGCTTCACATTGAGCAGCACAGACAATGGCGATTGGGGCATGAAGACTCCTGCTTACTTCTGCTTCGACAACTTTGGTGCCGAAGGTGAGGAAGTTCTGCCAGAGAGCAATGTTGTCTTCGTCTCTTCCGTTGGCTATGCTACTTATGTGGCAAAGAACGACATAGACTTCTCCGAGACAGATGTCGAGGCTTACTCTGTGACAGAATCCACCAAGGAAGGTTATGTCCATCTGACACCCATCGATGCAGCTCCGACAGGCGAGGCTGTCCTCTTGAAAGCTGAGGAAGGTGCATACGTCCTGCCCGTTGCTGCTTCGACTCCTGCTGCTCTGGAAGGCAACTTGTTGAAGCCTGCTGTGGAAGATGTTGTTGCTGATGGCACTCAGTACATCCTTGCTGATGGTACACAAGGTGTTGCATTCTATCAGGCAAATGCAGGCACCACTATTGCCGCTGGAAAGGGTTATCTCGAGTTCACGGATGCTCCTGTCAAGGTTTTCTGCTTCGATGGCGGCGACGCTACAGGTATTAGCGATGTTAACGTTAACCTTAACGATAACGATCTTATCTACAACATCGCAGGTCAGCGTCTGCAGAAGATGCAGCGAGGCATCAACATTATTAACGGCAAAAAGGTTTTGAGATAATGAAGAAGACTTATTTGAATCCTGCCATGCAGGTCGAAGAGGCGCAAGCAACACAAATGCTTGCCGAGAGCCTGCCCATTATCAGCGGCGATACTGTCGACGGAGACAAGGCTCTCTCGAAAGAAGACGACAACTGGGACATCTGGGGAGAGGAATAACCACTCAACAGAAAACCCATTAATGCAGAGCGAGGGCACGGCAATGTGCCCTCGCTTCCTTTTTCTCCCATGTCATTTCAATTCTTCCATTACGCACATTTGATTCTTGAAACGCAGGTTGCATCTGTAGAAACGCAGCCTGCATTTGTAGCATCGCAAGCTGCGATTGTAGGAACGCAAGTTGCGTTGCAAGAAATCTCTGTGTTGAAACGGGAAATATGATACGCCACAAAAAAAAATGCTGCCTGCTAACAAACTTTTAGCGGGCAGCAACTATGGGAAATATTACAATAACCGAGGAATGCTAAATCTGTGTGAACTTGCCGCTGTGCCATTCCTCCATCATCTTCACAATCTCGAGGGAAATCTTCTCGCCTATGTAGGCCAGCTTGTTTCGGGTAACAGACTTCACGAAAGAAGCAATCATGCCAGGAATGCCTTCCCCTTCCAGTTGATAGAAGAAGCGTTTGTTCTGAGACTGATTCTCTGCGCGCACTTCGAAGTAGTCCGTTTTCCACCAAGGGGCAGGCACATAGATGTAGCCCTTCGTTCCTCCAATGATGAGCTGACCTTCTGCCTTAACGCCTTTGCCTACCTTGATAGAGGCAACGGCATTAGGGAATGTCCAGTCAATCTTGGTAAAGGTATCGAAATGGTCATTTCCAGGAAGAAGTTTGGACACAATGTGCTTTTCCAAACAATCAGTTCCCAAAAGTTGGAAAACAGGCAACATGGCTGTGGGACCCCATGCTGTAATACTGTTCCATGTATGCTGCATCTCTTTCTTCGTCAAGTCGTCTTGCAGACTCGTACATACCGCATCTACACTTACGATGTCACCAATCTTACCAGTCTTAGCCATCAGTATCATGCGGGCATATGCGGTGCTATAGGCCGTCTTAATGCCGGCGTAGAGCACACATCCGTTTTTGTCTGCCAACTCGAAGAGTTCCTTAGCCTGAGCGTGGTTGAGTGTCAGAGGTGATTCGTAGAGCACGTGCTTCTTCTGTTGCAGAGCATATTTTATCTGATCGTAATGCTTCGTGGGATGTGAACGAACGAAAAGAGCATCGGAATCGTTTACCAAATTCTCGAAGGAAGTGTAGGCTGTGGCATTCTCCAATCCCTCTTTTCCCAACAAAGGATTCAAGGTCAGATACCCGATTAACTCTATGCCATTAACATTCTTACACTCCAATGCGAACTTGTTGATGACATCGGTATCACCAACAATGCCGAAGCGTAGAGCATTCTCCTTACTGCGAATCTCGCTGCTGGACACGCCTTGTGTGCGGTCGAGATATACCACCTCGCAATACTCCTTCAGGTAATCGAAAACACCGACCCAATCGGATCCCACCGTAAAGATGTCGACGCCGTACTTCTGGATGTCATCTATCTTCTGACCTTCATATTGCTCTATGACAATCTCGTCTGCCAGACCTGTAGCTCGCACAGCCTCTATGCGCTCCATCAACGACTGTTGAACATTGATTTTTCCACGTGATATGTCAAAATCATCGCTCGTAACACCCACGATGAGGTAGTCCCCTAGTGCCTTTGCACGTTCCAGGAGACGTATGTGCCCGAAGTGGAGCAGGTCGTAGGTCCCATAGGTAATGACTTTCTTCATAGGAGTCCTCTTTTTTGTAGATCTTTGAATGCATTGATAAGGGTAGTGTTGTCGTCCTTGGTAAGGCATCCCATGTGTCCGACACGGAAAATCTTGTCTGCCATATCACCACCATTGGGACATATCCAGATGCGATATTCGTCCTTGAGTATTTTGAATATCTCGTATGCATTGGCATGGAGAGGGTGGAGAGGTGTCACGCCGTTGGCCGGGCTTTCGGACACAAATTCGAAAGGTAGTTCTTGGATACGGGTGCGGAAGTCTCTTGCCTGTTCTGCACAACGCTGCACCTCGGCATCAACTCCTCCATTTGCATCAATCTCGTGGAGGCGCGTGTTAATCTGTATCAAAGTCTGTACTGCAGGAGTAAAGGGCGTTTGTCCGCGTTCTCCATTCTTGAGAGCCAGTTTTAGGTCCAAGTACATGCACATGGGATTGTGACTGTAAACACGTTCCACCGCTTCAGGGGAGAGCACGATGAGTGAGACTCCGGGAGGGCACGCCAATGCTTTCTGCGACCCTGTTATCATGGCACCTACGTTCCATTCCTTCATGTTGAAGGGGTCGCACATGAAGGAACTAATGGTGTCGGCCACAAGGAAAAGATGGTTGCGGCGGCAAAAATCGGAAATCATGGGCATGTCGTAGAGCACACCAGTAGAGGTCTCATGCATGTTTACAAGGAAACCGGTATAGTCCTGCCCCTCAAAGGGAGCCAGATGGCCTGCCTTAAGTGCTTCGCCATGGCGAAGCTTGATGGTGGTGTGGGGGATATGATAGAGCTCGGCCATCTGCTCGAAGCGCTCGCCAAAGCTACCTCCATTCACTATGATTAGTCTGTCTTCCTGTGAGAAACAGTTTATAAGCGATGCTTCCATCGAACCCGTTCCTGATGTGGTCATAAAGCATACGCGTGCATTCTCGTCGGCTTTCGCAAATTCCTTTACTAGTCTTTCGTTTTCCAACATCAGTTCCGAAAACTCAGGAGTACGGAAATAGGGTACTTGCAGCTTCCCAATGGCTCGCACTTCTTCAGATGATTGAACCGGTCCTACCGTAAAATTCAAAAAAGATGTCTCAATCATGTCCTATCTTTTATAATATAATGTCGTTATTCGTATTTGCCTTTGTACTTAACTTTTATCAGAGCAATGCCAATGGCAGCCCACACAATCTGGCGCACACGAGCAATTATGCTCACGAAGAAACCAATTTCGCCGGTCAGCCCCAATGCACTGGTTGATACGGCATAGCCTAATTCCTGTACACCCAATTGTAGCGGCAGGAAACCAATGATGTTGGCACACCAGGATGTGATAGCCTCCACCAGGACACAATGAAGAAAGAGGAGCATGTATCCGGAGAAACCGCCTCCTTCATCTTTGCCGAAGAGGATAAGCATAAACATTACCTCAAGTCCGAGCATGAGGCGTGCTACATATTCTAAGATGAGTGAACGATAGAACGCTGTACTGTTCTGACTGTGCAGGGCAGCTATTTGTTGGTCCACATTTTTAAGTGTATCGATGTGGCGTTCCAGAAAGTGTGTGCTCCAATTCTTAAGTCCGGGAATCTTTCCTATCCATCCAATGACCTTGACCGTAAGTCCGTTGCGATAGCCAATAGAGAAGAAGTAGAATCCAATCAAACAGAACAAGGTCAGTAGCATGAGAGCAAAGCCTATTCCCCAGTTCATGGGCAAATGGTCGCCTGCCAGCACAAGGCCTATGTATAGGAAAATTGATGTGAACCAAAACCAGAAGTGTGAGTATATGTGCATCATCGAATAAAGGATTACCGATGATGTGGCATGGGCTTTGGAGGTATCCTTTGTTAGTTCGATGATGCGGTAGGGCTCTCCTCCAACGCCTCCCATTGGTGTTGTATTGTTGAGTGCATAGCCACTTATGGTGAGGCGGTAAATACGCCAGAGGCTGACATGTTCACCGGGGTCTAGGTTGTGCTTGATTATTTCGCGCCAAGCCAGGGCATTGACAAAGTAAATGAGAATCCAAACAGCCAATATTGGAATCATCCAATAACCTGCTTTGAGAATCATTGCCCACAGGGCGCGGAAGTCCACATCAAAGGTGAAAATCATGATGATAACCATCACGATTCCCAGGAGGAACAAGAAGTCGTTTATCCGTTGTTTGGTAATTTTCATAATTCGCGAGTTACCTTTTCGCAGAAAGCCTCATGCTTTTTGATTGTGTAGAGAGTTCCCAAGCCAAGTACAATCGATTCAAAAAGGAAATGACCCAATGGGAAGTCTATCAAGACAAAAAAGGCAAGCGAAAGTGCTCTATAAGAGAATCCCGTAAAGTCCATGTGGATGATGGGCAGGGAGTAGTCATGCAGTTTCTGTCGTACATCCTCTGGCATATTATTAACGTTGCCATATTTCTCTTCTAACTTCGCCAGAAGCTTTTGCAGTTTAGGCGTGGTGCGTTCTTGTTTCTTTGTGTAGTTGATGTAGTTTCTCATGAACAGTCGCTCCCACCACTTGGCATCTTCTGGGAGTTGGTTGTAAGCCTGTTGCTGTTGCTCTGATCTGTCAAGCTCTGTCCCATTTGCTTCTTTAGAGAAGAGCAAGTGGACTTGCATGTAGTAGTCACTTACGCGTTGCTGTCCTCCGCATCCTGCGAATCCGGAATAGAAAATCAATGCAAGAATAGCAAGCCCATAGACGAGAGACCTATTGGGGGAGTCTTCTATGCCAAACCATCCAAATTCCATGCTATGATGCTTGTAAATACGCCAAGCCAAACCGAGGTAAATAGGAATCATCCAAACGAAGCCCGCTACGCCGTCCAGTATGCGTCCAATGCGCGACCTCTTTCCAGAGAGGCGTGCCAGTTGCCCATCAGTATTGTCTAACACATCAGCCCAAAAGAGCATGCCAATCGCAATGATGTTGAAGACCACACCCATCATCTTGTCGCCCTGCGCTCCATATCCGTAGTACCAACTTCCGCTCATGAAGAAGTAGGTGCTGCCGGCACCTAAGATCATAGACAGGATGGTGATGGTATTAGGGTGAATGTTCAACTTATTGGCAAACCATGCCAGGTAGAAACCGGTACGGCGCATTACATTTAGTTCAAACCAAGAGCATACTTCGGTGGATTTCATCGAAGCCAGGAACGACTCATTCATAGATTTCTTTGATGCCATAGAGCCTATATATTGCAGTTTCTTTAATAGAGGTTTTTTAATTGTGGTCAAAACTATAGTCAGAACATGGTGCATTCGAACTGCGCTCTGTTGTCGGAGGTGGCGTCATGAAGTTAGAGCCGTAACTCCATGTCAATGATGCAGCATAGTCCTTCGGACCGAAGAAGAGGTGACCCTCAAATTCATATTCGGCCAAATCGGTAAGCCACTCCTTGCGCCAGCCGTATCTTTCCTCAGGACTATTCTCGTTTACCCCAAGACCGTCGGGCTTAATGAACATCATGTGAGCACGGTTGGGCGTCGAGTTGTTGTGGCGGCTCTGTAAGAGTTTGCTTATGCTAAGTACCCAACGAGGAGGAATGAACGAGAGTGCCTTGAACCATGATCTCCACAAAATAGAGGACTCCGAAACCCATCCCACCTGAGCATAGGTCATCTTGCGCAAGCAGAAGCAGATGCCGTAGAATAGCTTTTGCCCAAAGACAGACTTGGGGAGGTCGTCCATCGGGAAGATATCCATCATAAAGCCTGTGCGATGCTTGAGGTGCTCCTGTCCTACCCTGATATACCTCGTGCCAGTGCGCCGAACCTTTCCATATCCCCAAGGATAGGAAGCCTCGGTGTCGTTGTCTTGGAAGAAACAGATAGAGGGGTTGAGCTGATTTGCAACACGGGTAAACTTGTCGTATTCCTCACGGGTCATCACGACATCTACATCATCGTCCCATGGTATAAACCCCTTGTGCCGTATTGCACCCAGCAGTGTGCCGTATGCGATGCAATAGCGGATATTGTTTGCGCGACATACCCTATCAATCTCCACAAGGCAGTCCAACAGCATCAATTGCAGCCTGCGAAGCTCGTCTCCCGTGATGTATTTGATACTTTGCATGGCAGTCGCACTTTACAGATGCAAAGATACTGGTTTTAGCAGACATATCCAAAATATAACGGGAAAAAGTAGGGGAAGATGTCAAAAATAGCGTAGGGTATTAGTCCCCTTCACGCATTGTGTAGAGTGCAGAGGTATGCGAAATCATCAGGATCATCATCGGCATCGCCCTGATGAAGGTCGGCAATAAGCGAGGGTAATGCGGATGCTAACTAAGGGTTAGCATCCGCATTACCGAGCGTAACCGAGCTCGAGCGCAGCTCAAGATTGGCAATAAGCGAGGGTAAAAGAGATGCAAACCCTTGTATCAGTCGTTTGGATAAAGCTTCTTGAACACCTTTGTCAGGGACTCAACCTCGGGAAGCAAGCTTTTCAGTTCGTCCTCGTTTTGGTTCTTGACAGCTGTCATAGCTTTTTCCAACACATCCGTCAGCCTTTTGCAGTTGCTTCCGATCTCTGGTGACCATATTGTGGCAACACGAATACTATTCCCAAAGAAGTATGTGGTTCCGTCGAATCCCAGTCGTTCGTCATTGAACATACATGTTTTGACTGCATGTTCAATTAAGCAGGAAAACTTTAAAGCCGTGTCCTTGTCTGTCTTAATCTCTATAGAATCCAACTTCAGTATCGGCTCATCCGGCCCAGCTTCCTTGTTCACCACGCATCGCTTCACCTGCAACCGTTCGATTTCCCCATAACCGCGATACACATACAGGGCTGAGGGAAAGCTAAATGAAGGGAATATGAGCATCTGCTGGCTTGCCTTTTGAGAAAGCCATGTCCCAAAATCCCTTTCTCCCCATAACTTCTGCTCACTTTGCGTCATGGGTTCCAGTCTGCTTTGAGCTTGTGCGCCAATAGCTGCTGTCATCAGCAACGTCACTAATGTAATGATTCGCCTTTTCATGTTCAAAATTTTAGATTTTCCCTCAAGTATTGTAAGTTGTCATTAGGTAAGAGATAGATTGTTTGGAACGTATCGCTTGGTTCGACGACAACAGGCTTATAAAAGCCAACGTATGTGAACTCCATCTTGACGTCTGTGCGGGGAACCCAAAAGGTAAAGTTTCCCAAAGAGTCTGTCGTTTCGAATCCCCAGACCCTTTTCTCATGCCATATATTAATCATGGTGTGGGCTAAAGGCTCGTCGTTTTCGTCATACACTACGCCCGACACACGGCGACGGCTTGCTTTCAGTTCCTCGTGCTGGTTCATATAGTAGTCGCATAGTGTGTCCTCCACGCAGAAGTACTCTACGACGCCGTGCTTTGCCGCCTCGCCAAACTTCTCGATGTAGCGTTGCTTGGCTTCATCAGTCATGTGTCTCATTACTTTGCTAACAAGCATGTGCTGCCCTTTGAAGTAGTCGAGATAAGACCTTCTGCCTAACCATTTATTGTTTTCCTTAGGTTGAGGCACTCCGTTGACGAGGTAGAGGATGGAGTCACTGGACGGGCAGTAAGGAGAACCACCTATGGTGCCTTGGGGAAGAAGCCGTACCTCATCTTCATCAGGCACATATTTAGGCAAACTAGCGATTTGTTCCTGTAAGCTTCCTTGCAGCCGGATACTTTTTGCTTCCTGAAGGTGGATGGTTCGCGTCGAGTCAGCCGGCAGGAACTCAACGGATCTGTAGCCTGTTTGGTCAGCACAAAGCTCGACATCTCTGGTGGGAAGCCAGATGAC
>JAFYYO010000264.1 GCA_017557475.1 Bacteroidaceae bacterium | reverse complement strand
GGCATAGTCGGCAAGTGGAGTGGGGGAGAACTGGAAGGGATCGTCGTTCCAAGTGGCTGACTCGTTGCCTCCAGAACCGCTGTTTCTGCCGAAACTAAACTCAGGTCGGAAGAGGATGTTCCACGTCGAGTCAGGCTTCCACTCCACCTTATATTGGAACTCGAAGTTGCCGTTGTGGCTGTTGCTATGGTTCTGGCTGGCCGAATAGGCAGAGTTCTTCAGCTCGAAGTTCTGGGAGTTCGACTGCGAGGCACTGCTGCTCTGGCTGAAGGAGCCGTTGACGCTGCCGTTCAACTCCAGCACTTTGTTCTCCCAGTTCATCGTCGTGCCGAGCCTCTGATTGTCGCTCAGACCGTTGCCTTGAGTGTTGTTCGCGCTTCCCACAAAGCTGTACTTCTCGTCTCCTCGGAAGCTATTGATGTTCAGGTTGCCGCTGTATCGGTCGTGGGTGCCGTAAGTTCCATCAGCTCTGCCGAAGAGACCTTTCTTCCTATCCTTTTTGATAGCGAGGTCGAGCACAGTTCTCTCGTTTCCGTCGTCGATGCCTGTGATGCGAGCCATATCGCTCTTTCGGTCGTAGGCCTTCACCTTATCGACAATCTCGGCAGGCAGGTTCTGCAGGACAAGGTTGCGGTTGTTGCCGAAGAACTCTTTTCCGTCAACGAGGATTTGACTGATGTTCTTGCCGTTGAACGTGTAGCCTCCGTTCTCGTCCTGCACTATGCCAGGCAATTTCTTGATGAGATCCTCCACCATCGACCCTTCTGGGAGCTTGAAGGCATCAGCGTTGTAGGCCACCGTATCGTCGATGACGGTCATCTCCGGCAGTTTGCCTTCCACAACGGCTTCAGCCATAACCGTCGCATCCTCTCGCATCATCACATCCGCCACCTTGTAGTTGCCAGACTTCTGGGGCAGAGTGAGTTTGAACTTCTGCGTCTTGAAGCCCATGAACGACACTTGAAGTGTGTAGGTGGCGGAAGGAATAGCGGGCAGGATGAACTGTCCGTTTTGCTTCGTCGCAGCGCCGGCAACCATCGAGTCGCGCTCGTTGTAGAGCTTCACGGCAGCCCCTTCCATCGGTTGCAGCTTGTCGTTCTCGTAGACAGTGCCGCGTATATTAAGCAACATCGCCTGCTTTTGCTGGGCCTGAATCAGGGTGGTAGCAAGCAGGAGCAAAAGCGAGGCAATGTATCTTACTGTTTTACTCATCACACTAAATATGACGCTCGAAACAGTAAAAGGTTTAATCGAAAGGCAAAAGAAGAGGCTTGCCTGAAAACATGCCACGCTTAATTGGCAAACCAAGCGAGAAGATTCCCTCCTTTTCCTAGAACTGAGGGCGGCTTACGAGCCAAGTGGGATGGGCAGTCGGCTGGCCTTTATGGTCGACGAAGGTAAGGCGACCGTCGATATCTTTCAGTTCCATCAGAATCATAGGACGGGGACGATAGTCGCCTCTGCGAGGGATGAGGCCTTCACAATGTGCATGCATAATCATAAACATGCGGCCATCTTTGTCGATTACAATCTCTCCGTTGTGTCCTGCTCCGTTGAGTATGGCGTCAGGACTCGCGGATGTGAGTACGGGCACGGGCTCGCTCCAGCCAGACAAGAGGCTGCTTGAGGTGCTCAGGCAAAGTGTGTACTCGTAGTTGTTGAAGTGGTTCTTCGAGCAGAAGAAGTAGTAGAGTCCCTTATATTTATATATGTATCCGCCTTCGTAGGCAGTAGTAATGTAGTGGGGTTCGCTGCCTTTGGCGTAGCTCAGTCCGTCCTTTGCGAGTTCGCGAATGTAGTTGCCCTTACTGTTCACGTCGCCATAAACGAGATAATGTTTGCCGTCGTCGTCGCGGAAGTACTGCCCATCTTGAGGCGTAGGATGCTCTGGAGTGCCCACGTTCAAAGTGTTTGCATAGCGGAAAGGGCTGTCTATGTTGTCGGCCACAAGTACTACTTGGCGGTCGTTCTCCATAGAAACGAAGAGGGTAAGGTAGACAACCAGCTTGCCTTTAATGAGAGCAGGACTTGGCGCCCAATAGTTGATGTTCTTCTCACCTGCTCCTGTCTTCATCGGATCGAGTTTTCCGTCGCCAAAAGGATCGTGCGGGTTGGGACCTGGGAACATGTCTCGATAGAAGAACCAATCAGCCAAGTCGCGGCTTCTGTAAATCTTAATGGGGAAACCAGTCTTGAAGCAGTAGAACCAATCGCCTATCTTCACAATCGATGGATCAGGGCAGTCGAAGTCGGTAACAGGGTTTACGACGACTGCTTTCGAGGGCATATCCTTTCGCAACTCGAACAAAGTCTTGTCGTCAATC
>JAFYYO010000263.1 GCA_017557475.1 Bacteroidaceae bacterium | reverse complement strand
GGAACTGATGCAGAGCAAGCCGAACCCGCTTGGGGAAAGGCTTCTCTGTGCATCGAGAAACCAATTGCTGAGGGCGAAACCCTCTGTTATCACATCGAGTTCAATCTCGACACGCTTTCTGGCGAGGGCGAACTTGCAAATGGCCTGGCTGCTGTGCTGCGCGATAGTGTGCTTTATATGCAGGGATTTGCTACCGTTCAAGAGACTATGACGGCTCTGGCCGACAGTATGGAGAGAGAATGGAAAGCAGAAATGGCTGAGGTTTACGACCCTGAGTCGGAATGGAAGGAAACGCTTCAGTTCTACTACACCATCGAAGGCACTCCTGTAGAAACGGGTAACGACAGCATCTTGTCTTATCAGGCAAACACCGATTGCTATCTTGGCGGCGCTCACGGCAGTTATGTTGTGGAGTACTTCAACTTCGACAAGAAGACAGGAAAACTGCTGAAGATAGAAGACGTCGTGCCTGCTGAAAAGAAAGAGTTAGTGCTGAAGGCAATGGAGGAACAGCTCTGCAAGGATTGGGAAGCAAAGGATTTGGCCGACCTGCAAGAGAAGACGGGCATCACGATGCTTGGCGACCTCTACCTGACCAACAACTTCCTGCTCAAGAAGGACAGCATCGAGTTCCTCTTCAACCAGTATGAGATTGCTCCCTATGCAGCAGGACTGATAGGCGTCACAGTAAAAAAGCCATAAAAACCTGAGTGGTTCCTCCCCTTTAAGGGAAGGTTGCAAGGGAACCTTACCAGCCTGTCTCTGCCCAACCTAAGGCTTCGTACCACGAAGTCTGCTGGAAGTCCTGGTTCCAACCATAGTCGTCGTACTTGTTCAAAGGTACGAACATAGAGACTCCACCATAACAATCTGGGTCTTTCAGGTAGGCATAGTCACAAAGATTTGCAAACCACATGTTCGTGGAAGAGTGTGTGTAAAGCGGAACTGCTTGGTCGAAGAGCTCCATCCAGGCAGCATAGTCCTCGTCGGAAAGCAGTCGACGCATAGTGGTACGCATGTCGAAGTAGTAAGTATACTTGTTCAAAGTTGTACAATAATACTGGAAGTCGGCGCGATTATGCTCTGTTCGCTCCATAAAGAGGGGAGTCAGCATCTGTCCCGTCGCTTCCGCTAAGGCATCAAGCTGAGCGCAGTCGATGCAAGAAAGAAGCACTCCGGGATAGTAGTAAAAGTTGTATGTGCCAGGATAGCCGCTGTCGTAACCCTCGACAATGCCCTGCACATTCCCTTGACAAAGCGCTTCGACAACCTTGTCGTAGGGAGCTCCGGGACCTGGAATCTCTGCAGGCGAACCCACAATAAAGTCGGTTACATCCCTCAGTTCATAGGCCACCTCGATGCATTGCATGAAGCAAGCGTCGAAGAAGATGTAGTCGAACTTGGGCAACTGGGCAAGTACATCGTGCAGAACAGGAATCTCCATCTCGCCCTCTTGAGTGGTTGAGGATATGGTTACGTCTTTGCCAAAGGTCTTTCGACGCGGCGTCCAGCCTGTTGCATGCGACCAAAGAGTGAGTCCGTAGTGACGGGCTGGGAAGTAGTATTCTATGGTTTGCAGAGCCTCGAGCATCACTTCCGCATCGGTGCTGCACAGTTCTTCGTCGTATCGCTTCCAGAGCTTCAGGCCTTTCTTTGCAGAGAGTTCGTAGATGGCAGGCTCGTGGGCTTTGTCATCAAGGTAGATGAGGAAGTTGACGTTCTCAGGAATGAGGTCCTTGCCCTGCACCATTTCCGTCGTGTCTCCCTTGACTACGGAGGCAAGAGAGTTGTCTGCAGCCATATAGACAATGACCGTTCGCTCAGCCTCTGCTCGTGGCTGGGGAACCTCATCTGGCGGAATAAGTGTGTCGTGACAGCCAGTCAGGAGTAGCACATTATATAATATAATAATGTATAAAGCGATGCGTTTCATGGGTGCAAAGATACTAAAAAGATTAGAGAATAAGGATTAAGGAATAGAGTTTTTTCCCTTATAATGCAATAAGGGTGTAATTCTTTCCGTTATTATAAAGTATGCAATGGATAAATAGGATACGTCAGGTCAAGATTGTGCTGATTGTCTTGGCCGTTGTTCTCTGCGTGGCATCGCTCGTGGTCAGCAACTTCCTTGTGCGCGACCTCAAGGTCGAGGAGCAAAGGAAGATGGAGATATGGGCAGAGGCACTGCGTTCGTTGAACAATGCAGACGAGACAACCGACCTTACCCTCGTGTGGACTGTGCTCAACAGCAACAACACGATTCCCGTTGTCGTGCTCGACAGCGAGGGATGTGTGCAGGACTATCGCAATATTGATGTCTCTACGGCATCCGTAGCTTCGCTCGACACATTGGTTCTTCACCAGGCTCTGTCCATGAAGCAGAGTGGCAGAGCCATCCGCATCAATCTCGGCGATTCCGATTATATGGAGGTGTGTTATGCCGACAGTCTTATCTTGACGCGTCTGGCTTGGTGGCCTTATGTCCAACTTGGCGTCGTGCTCATCTTCGTGGTTGTCGCCATCTTTGCTTTGCTGAGCAGTAAGAGAGCCGAGCAGAACAAGGTTTGGGTAGGCTTGAGCAAGGAGACGGCGCATCAGCTCGGCACTCCCATCAGCAGCCTTATGGCATGGCACGAGGTTTTGCGGGAAACCTATCCTGACGACGAGTTGCTTCCAGAGATGGGAAAAGACGTGCAACGACTGCAACGCATAGCCGAAAGGTTCAGCAAGATAGGCTCTCAACCTGAGCCGAAACCCGAGAACCTCAACGAGGTCCTTGCAAACGTGGTTCAGTACATCAATCGTCGTACCAGCAATCATGTCGCAATGAATTGCATCTTGCCTGCAGAACCTCTTATCGCTCCAGTCAGTGCTCCCTTGTTTGAATGGGTAATTGAGAACCTTTGCAAGAACGCCATCGACGCGATGGAAGGCAAGGGAAGTATCACGATTACTGCCAAAGAGGAACCCAATTGCATCAGTGTGGAGGTGAGCGATACAGGCAAAGGCATTCCCAAGAACCGTTTCAGTTCTGTTTTCACTCCAGGCTACACAACAAAAGAAAGAGGCTGGGGACTCGGTCTTTCACTCGCAAAGCGTATTGTGGAAGAGTATCATAGTGGACGCATTTTCGTAAAGAATTCCGAGATTGGAAAGGGCACAACGTTCCGTGTAGAACTCAAAAAGCACTAATTCAGCATTTTTTTGTGCCAAATGTTGCACAA
This sequence comes from Bacteroidaceae bacterium, assembly GCA_017557475.1. Next base: position 8,522 of record JAFYYO010000263.1, on the reverse strand, counting down.
GTAATTGATTTTTTTTGTACTTTTGCAGCCCGATGGGAAAACTGGACGGTTATAAAGTTGATTTGAAAGGTCTTTCCTCTGATACTGTGTCGTACCATTGGCAAGCTGATAACGACTTCTTCTCCGCCGTTCAAGGACCTGAAATCAAGCAGGGTCTGCTCGATGTAGCATTACGGGTGAAGCAGACATCTGATGCCTATGAGCTGGAGTTTCAGCTGAAGGGCGAGGTGGAAGTAACGTGCGACCGCTGCCTTGAACCCATGTCCCAACCCATCGATGCTCAGTGCACACTGAAAGTGGTGATGGGCGACGACTTTGCCGACGACGGCGATGTCGTGACGATACCCGAAAGGGAAAGTGTCATCAATGTAGCGTGGAACATCTATGAGTTCGCAGCTCTGCAGATTCCTCTCCGTCACGTACACCCCGACTGTGAAGTCGAAGAAGAGGCTCCAGAAGAGGAGAAAACAGACCCACGATGGGACGAACTAAAGAAAATATTACATAACAATAAATAACAAAAGAAATGGCACATCCAAAAAGAAGACAGTCCAAGACCAGGACTCTCAAGAGAAGAACTCACGACAAGGCAGTAGCTCCCGCATTGGCAGTATGCCCTAACTGCGGCGAGTTCCACATCTATCACACTGTATGCCCTGCTTGCGGTTACTATCGCGGCAAGGTAGCCATCGAGAAAGAGGCTTAAAGATTGGAACAGATAAACGCCGTCATCACCGGTGTGGGCGGATACGTGCCCGACTACATCCTCGACAACGAAGAGATGTCGCGGATTGTGGATACCAGCGATGAGTGGATAATGGAGAGAATTGGCGTCAAGACACGCCATATCCTCAAGCCTGAGCAGGGTAGCGGTACTTCGTACATGATGACGAGGGCCGTTGCTCAGCTTTTGCGTAAGACAGGTGCAGATCCCGACTCGATTGAGCTCGTCATCTGTGCCACTACGACGCCCGACTATCACTTCCCTTCTACGGCGTCGCTCGTTATAGGCAATTGCGGTCTGAACAACGCTTTTGGCTATGACATGGAGGCAGCTTGTGCCAGTTTCCTATACGGGATGGAGGCAGGGGCTGCCTATATTCGTTCAGGCCGTTACAAGCGCATCATCATTTGTGGCGGCGACCACATGAGCTCGATGACCAACTATGAAGACCGCAATTCCTGTCCCATCTTTGGCGACGGCGCTGCCTGCGTCATGATGGAAGCCACGACGGAGGAGGTCGGTCTAATGGATGGATATTATCGTGTTGACGGCAAGGGCTATCAGCCTCTCCACATGGCAGCAGGCGGTTCTGCCAAGATGCCGAGCCATGAGAGTGTGGATGCCCGCGAACATTTCGTCTATCAGGAAGGTCGTGCAGTGTATAAGCATGCCGTTCTTGACATGACGAGTGCCGTCAAGACCATCACCAAGCGCAACAACTTGACGAAGGACAACATCGATTGGGTTGTGCCTCATCAGGCCAACATCAACATCGAGATTTCCGTTGCAGAGCGCATCGGTATCGACAAAGACCACATCATGATCAACATCGACCACATGGCCAACACCAGCGGCGGCACGCTTCCCCTTTGTCTTTGGGAGTATGAGCCGAAGCTCAAGAAAGGCGATAAACTCGTCTTCACCGCTTTTGGCGCAGGCTTCACCTGGGGCGCGAGCTACATGATTTGGGGTTATGATGGGGCCAAGGAAGCAGCCAAAGAGCCTGCACAATTCTATAAGGAAGGAATGATAACGAGGGAGGAGTGGTACAAACTTAGACCCCTCCAGACCTCCCCCTAAAGGGGAGGCTTTATTCTCTCCCTTCAGGGGGGAGCCAGAGGGGGTCTGTATGTTTAAATCCGGCTTTGTTAATATCGTGGGCAACCCGAATGTCGGGAAGTCCACACTGATGAATCTCCTTGTCGGAGAGCGCATTTCTATTGCCACATTCAAGGCTCAGACCACTCGCCACCGTATCATGGGCATCCTCAACACCCCAGAGATGCAGATTTGTTTCAGCGATACGCCTGGTGTCTTGAAACCCAACTACAAGCTACAGGAGCAGATGCTCCAGTTCTCGGAAAGTGCTTTGCAGGATGCCGACGTGCTTCTCTACGTCACCGATATGGTGGAGACACCCGACAAGAACAGTGATTTCCTCGAGAAAGTCAAGAAGCAAAAGGCTCCCATCCTTGTGCTCATCAACAAGATAGACCTCAGCGACCAGAAGGCTTTGACTGAGAAGGTCGAGCTTTGGCACGAGGCTTTGCCCGAGGCGGAAATCATTCCCATCAGCGCTTTGCACAAGTTCAACGTCGATAACGTGCTGAAGCGCATTCAAGAACTCCTGCCCGAGAATCCCGCTTACTTTGACCAAGACCAATGGACCGACAAGCCTGCCCGCTTCTTCGTCACAGAAATCATTCGCGAGAAGATACTTCTCTATTACGACAAGGAGATACCCTACTCGGTGGAAGTCGTGGTCGAGCAGTTCAAGGAGACTGACAAGAACATCCACATCAACGCAGTCATCTATGTGGAGCGGGACTCGCAGAAGGGCATCATCATCGGGCATCAGGGCGTCGCACTCAAGCGTGTATCGACGGAGGCACGCAAGAGCCTCGAGAAGTTCTTCGGCAAGAGCATCTACCTCGAGGTTTTCGTCAAGGTCGATAAGGACTGGCGTCAGAGCGACAGAGCCATGAAAGCCTACGGATATAATTTGGATTAGGGATTAGAGATTAAGGATTAGGGATGGTAAATATAGCTATCTTTGTGTCCGGCAGCGGTAGTAACTGCGAGAACTTGATTCGCTACTTCGAGCATTCAGAGAAGGTGAATTGTGCCTTGGTGGTCAGCAACAAGCCCGATGCCTATGCCTTGGTGCGAGCTGAAAGACTGGGAGTTCCGACGGCTGTGGTTCCCAAAGCACAGCTGAATACACCTGAGGAGACGCTTCCCTTGCTGCAAAAATACGGCATCGACTTCATTGTTCTGGCAGGTTTTCTGCCCCTCATTCCCGCTTATCTCATCGATGCTTTCCCTCGCAAAATCATCAACTTGCATCCTGCTCTGCTGCCTAAGTTCGGTGGCAAAGGCATGTGGGGACATCATGTCCACGAAGCCGTGAAGGCCGCAGGCGAGACAGAGACAGGCATGACTGTTCATTATGTCACTCCCGTTTGTGATTCGGGAGAAATCATTGCCCAGTTCAGAACTCCTCTTTCCCCCTCTGATACGGTCGAGGATATTGCTGAGAAAGAGCACCAACTGGAGATGGAGCACTTCCCAAAAGTAGTAGAAGAAATCCTCCTGGCAGGAGCGTATGCAAATTAACCGTGCCTAATTCGCAAACTAACCGTGCCTAATTCGCAAACTAGGCGTGTCTAATTCGCAAACTAGACGTGGCTAGTTGGCCAACTAGGCGTGGCGTGTTTTTCCCCTTTACCTTGATTAATTACCTCACACTTACCTTTATAGTCTCGCCTGGCTTAATAGTGTAGGCCTTTATCACTTTGCCGTCCTTTACTACTTTCACTCCAAGCTTGCTTCCTTTGCGCTGTACCTCAACACTGATGGGCTTGTCCGTGCAAGCATAGATGCTGCCCAGACTGTATTCGTTCCATTCCGTAGGCATCTGCGGAGTGAGGGTAAAGCTGCGGAAACCAGTGGGACGGAAACCAAGAAGGCCTTCTGTGATGATGCGACAATAGAGTCCGCTCTCGGCAGAAAGGTGCCTTTGTCCGCCCTCGGGCCAAGCCTCTACGACGTAAGGAACGTGCTCGCCAAGCAGACGAATCGTGCTGAACTTCTTCAGGTACTCGAGGGCTTTGTCGGCATAACCTGCAGCAAAGGCTCCTCGGAAGCCGTAGAGCGTGGAGCGGTCCCAGAATATCTTGTCGCCACTCTGACTTAGCATGCCGTTCTCCGTCCAAAGTTGAGGCGAGAACATTGCTTGCAGGGTGCCTTCTGCTCTGTCGTAAATGCCCATTGTCAGAGGTATGCAAATCCAAGAGCGAAGCACATCGTTGCCCTCGTAATAACGGTAAGTGTCATAACCCTCGACGGTTGCGTGGAAGAAGCGGTCAATGTTCTGTCGCAGCTCTGCCGCTTGCTTTCTGTAAGTCGCAGCATCGGCATTACTCTTAAACCCTTGAACCTTTGAACTCTTAAACTCCTCTAATAGCCAGGCACTGCTGAGCAAAGCATCATAGTAAAGGCTGCTGGTGCAGAGGTTTGCGTCGCCACTTGGCAGACGATGCTCAAGTTCGTCGGCATCGCTGGCAACCACGCCGTTCTTGTTGAGCTTGCGATGACAATACTCAAGGCACCATTCAATCAAAGGCCAAACCTTCTGGGCAGTTTCCTTATCGCCTCTTTCCAGACAGTAACGACTTGCTCCGTAAGCCAGCATCGCAGCATCGCCGCGGTCGAAAGGACCGAAGACATCATCGCCTCCACAGATGATGCTCCAAGGCACGAACTTGTATTCGGGATTGATGTACTTGAGGTAGCTGAGCCAAGTGGTCATCGCACTCTCGTTGCCCTTGTCGTAACCGAGGAAGGGGAAGAAGGGATTGACGTACTCGGCCTGGTCGTTGCACCACATCGCGGCATAGTACGATTCGCCTCCAGGAGCGTGCATCAGACCGCCTTGGGTGTAGAAGATGCTCTCGCTGGCACGTATCTTGCTCATCTCAAAGAGGGTTTGGATGGTTGGGTTAGGGCAAGAGAAGGTCAGCTTCTTCATTGTAACCTCGTCCACATAAGCTTCGCGCTTTGCCAACTCCTCCTCGACATTCAGCCTGGCCTCCTTTTCGTCAGCCAAAGCATAAGCCTGAACGGAGCAATAGAAGGAAGTGCTCTCGCCTGACTCCAAAGTGACCTTCAGGTCTTCTTGGAACTCTGTCCGAGCCACGAGGCAGTAGCTGCCGCGAGTGCCGTCCTGCTTGTTTGTCGTCCGAACCTGATGAAGGGCAGGCACGAGGACGGTCTCTTTCTTCCCTCCGATGTTCTTGATGGTGTATTTCTCGCAGACAGCTGTCTCCGAAGGGCTGGGGAAGTACTGACGCAATAGCTCGAACTCGTTTCCGTCACCCGTTACGACTCCAGAGACATTAAGAATGCCATTGATGGTTACGACCTTTACTTGCTGTTGACTCATCAGGCGTTTGTTAGCCGTCATTCCTTTCAGGAAATCGACATCGCAGCGCGGCATCCAGCTGGCATGCGTGTTATTAGGAATTGTCCTGAGCATCGGGAAGACCAGGTGCCTGTCCATGCTGAAGTGCTTCTTCTCGTCCACGCCCCAATAGTAAACCACTGAAGCTCGGAGGCCCGACATCTCAATATGGTCGTTGTAAGGCAGGTCCCCTTTCGAAGTCTCCCACTCGACGGAATGATTGTCATTCACATTCCACCTGTTTTCCCTAGCCTGAAATGCATTCGCGCTCAGGAGAGCGATGATGAAGATTATCTTTTTCATTTGACAGCGACTTTCTTATTACCTATAATATATATTCCGCGAAGCAAGTTGCCATTCGCGACTCTTCGGCCAGCGAGGTCATACACTGCAGCAGGCTCACTTGCCATCTCTCCTCCTTCAATGTCCTCGATGCCAACAGGGATGCTGCGAGAATAGTCGTCATTGTTGGTCAGATACATGTCGCTGACCAGAATAGTGGCCTTGTCTGCCCAGAAGGAGACGATGCGCACATTCTTGGTGTTGAGAGATTGTCCTGTGCTGTTGCCGCTGGTGTATGTGGCTGTCCGCAGGTCCAGGACAACTTGTTTCTTGTTGCCGAAGTTGGGCGTGGCACAACAATCGCCCCAGATGTTGCCAGACGTAAATATATTAAGGTGTGCTGCGCTGGCTGCAGTCCTCAGCTTAATGACCAGATACTTGTAGCCAGACATGTCTGCTCCGTTGGAATACTCCCAGCCAACCTGTCCGTACTGCCCAGTCCGGAAGATGTAATAGTCTCTCCCAGGATCGGAGAATGAACCCTCGTTGTAGAGCGAGGTATTGATGTACTCGGCAGCAAATGGGAAGAACGAGGAACGTACGCTTGTGGTAGTATGGAACTCGTTGCCCATCGGGTCTGTATAAGTGGCAGTAACATCAACGATGCCTTCCTCCAAACCTCGTATCATACCGCCTTGCATCTCTACAATTCCCTCTATGTTTGCAGTATATTTGGCTTTTGCGCTAACATCTTCAGTATGTCCGTCGACAAAGGTCGCGGTGAGTTGTATCGGTTTATTGTTGCCAACCATTACTTCCATTGATTCGGCAGCCATTTCTATCTTCTCGGCTGTGAGCATTTCAGGGCTGTAGCCTTCGAAATCGGCAGAGTAGAAGGTGGCTTCATCGAACGTGGCTTCTGTGGAGAACCAGTCGAAATCTGCATAACCCTCACTACCGTCCTCCGTGTTATAGCAGAAGAGTCCGAAGCGCGCTCCTACAAAGACGGAAAGGTTGTACTTGAGCGTTGTTTGGTCGCCAACTTCGGTGTAGGTCTCGTTGTCGAGCGAGTAAGAGAATTGCGTCTTACTTGTGCCGTAGGTGAGGGCAGCTCGCAGATAAATGATGCTGTCTGCATCTATTTCCAGAGTTTGCTCAGAAGGTGTAAAACTGTTATCAACGCGAAGTGTATCCTGCCACCAAACGAGTTGCTTCTTGCCGTCTTTCATTTCAACAGCAATGGCAGCATAGGGATCTTGCAGGATGCAGATGCCGGCACGGTCGCCTTCCTCTAATTTACTAACATCTATGCGGGCTGTTCCTCTTGAAGGTTGAGTTGATTTCTCGTGAAGGGCAAAGATGCGCTGGGTGAGTATATTGCGAGCTTGTGTCAAACGGCTGGCAGAACCAGAAGTCTTCATTCGCAACCATCCTGGACGTTCAAACAGACTCCACGCTCCATCGTCAGGATTATGGTTCCATTGCCATTGCATACCTATTTGATATGAACGGAAGTTATCGTTTGTGGGAAGGAGAGTACGAGGTGAGCAAGTACCAGTATTAGGTTTCTTTTGGGCGGTAGTGTATGGTGTTCCACTACTTCCTATGGTGGGCCAGCCGTCTTTCCACTTTACTGGTTGCAGGTTAGGCATACGACCAAAGGCTCCCAAGTCTTCCTGAAGGATGGTCCACCATTCGCCAGTTTGTGTCTCGATGAGTGCTCCTTGGTGAATCGTATTGGGCTTGTTGTTAATGGTCTTTTCCAAAAGTATTTTCTCTTCGTATGGTCCGAAGATATTCTCTGAACGGAAGATTGTCTGGCCAGAAGGCCATCCGCCATAGGTGGCGTATATATAGTAATAGTTGCCTATCTTATAAAGGTGTGAACCCTCCAATCCATCCTTGTCCTGAATGACTGTTTGCTCACGAATGAAGTTGAAGTCTTCGTCGAGTTCGCAAATCTGGATGTTGCCGATACCACAAGCCACATAGACCTTCCCATTGTCGAAGAGCATGCCTGGGTCGTAATAGATGCGAGGTAGTTGTTTCTTCTCCCACTTATCTTCGGGGTCAGTTGCCGAGAGTACAAAACCGCCGGCATCGTTACCATTAATAAGGATATAAAACTTACCATTGTGCCAAGTCATTGAGCATGCCCACATGCCGGAACCATAGGCATTCTCACCTCCCAGCAGACTATAGCGGTCCTTTGTTGAGAGTTGTGCCAAAGGCTGAGCGCAGTACTCCCAGTTTACCAAGTCCTTTGACTTCAGGATAGTGGCACCTGGGAAGTTGTGCATGGTGGTGGATATCATATAGTAAGTATCTTCCACTCGGATGACATCGGGGTCGGGGAAGTCGGCAAAAATTAAGGGGTTCCTGTATTTGCCATTGCCTTGGTCGCTATAAGTAACGTTAGTGTAGTCGGGATGTGCCCAGTCAACATTGTAGTAGTCGGCATACCAGTCCATGCAAGCTTTTCCGCAAGCTTCCTCGTTTCCATCGAAAGCAGGTACGACCTCTCCCGTGTTGAGGAGTGTGAGGATGTCGAGGAGGCAGTGTGTGCCAGAGAGTGTCATGGAAATGTTCCCGTAGTAGTCAAGCATTGCCTTATAGGCCATACCCCATTTAGAGGTTGAGCCAGTAGCCCAAGTCCCATAATTCGATTCTACCCATTCACCATGCTCATTGTAGTGGCCGGTTCCCTCTTTCTTTGGACTCCAATCGACCTCCGTGATGATGATGGGTGCAGTGTCCACCACAGGAACTTGCTTCTTGAATTGGTTGATCTTATTTTGGGGGTCATGGTGGCCGTCCCAAGTATCATACCAACCGCAGTAGTCGTGAACCGCATAGCCGATGTTTGCTCCTTCGATAGGATAGGTTTCATAACTGGTATAATTGGCTTGCCAACCTGTACCAGGAGCCCAAATGATTCCAGAGAAGCCATTAGCACGAATCTTATCAACGATGGGTTGGAAAAAGTCGTGTAGAGCTCTCGGGTCGTCCTGCCCATCGGCATTTTTCAGTGAAACGGGCTCATTAGCCAACTCT
>JAFYYO010000262.1 GCA_017557475.1 Bacteroidaceae bacterium | reverse complement strand
CTACGGAGTATATCATCCAGAGGAAAATGGGGGCAGCTGGAGCTACGGTTCTTGGAAAAATAACTGCGGTACTGGCTACGTCAGCAGCAACGCTAGCTATTGGACCTATTATTATAACCAGAATTCATGCGACGCCATTTCCATTCCAGAAGCGCGTTGGGCAAAACCAGACGAAAAGAAGAATGTGATTGCACCGAAATACTTCCAAGGCATGCACGGCCTCAGCAAAATCACAGTCGGCGACGGCTATGAATATATCGGCGCATCCGCCTTTATTACTGACGAAGGTTCCTGGAGTCTCGGGGGCGATATAAGCAATGTCATCAATAACTGTAGCCCCGACGAAGAAGATTGCACCTCGAACAACGCGCGAAAATTTTCAAAGATTTCCCTTCCAGAGACACTTAAGGGTATCGGCGCGCTCGCGTTCGGTGGCACGGCGTACACTCCAAACATGGAAATAAATATTCCTCAAGGTATCGAGTTTATCGGTCAGGCTGCCTTTAAGAAAATGTTCTCGCTCAAGATCGATGTAGATTTCCCAAACCTCAAGTTCCTCGGCGATGATGCCTTCTCTGGCACCATGGTTAGAAACGTCGTTCTCCACAATGGTCTCGAATATATGGGTTGGGCCGTATTCCATTATTGCTACTTCCTAAACGATATTACGATCGACATAGACATCTACAATCCAGACAACGAACTCATCTGGGCGACTACATTAACAGATGACTACCTCAAGGATAATTACGGCTACTGGGCAGCCGATAACGGCTACGCCTCCGAGTGGCGCGGCATGTTCGGCGAAGTTAGCCCTGGCAATCTTCCTTACTCTAGCGAAGGGCGCGCAAGATGGGGGATAAGATACGAAGAGAGAGCGACTAACTATCACCAGAAATTCGGCACTATCACCTTTACCGAAAACGTCGTCACTCCACCAAACCTCGTCGCCTCAGAAAAGTATGGCAACATGGGCTACGGCGTCGTAGACCCATATGACCCGTACCTCGCTACTTCTTGTAGTGGTATTCCGTTCAACTACATGGCCGCCGACAAAGTCGACATCAGCGCTACACCATGGAAGGTTCTTCGTCCATACAGCTTCAACCACTCAGTCATTGGCGAATTAATCTTGCCAAAAAACCTCGAGGTTATTGGCGCGCAAGCATTCAGCCAGACGAGCATTGACAAAGAGCTTGTTTTGCCGGAAACACTCCTCGTAATTGGCGATGGCGCCTTCAATAACGGCGAGACCGGCCTCCCTGCGGGCAGGCAGACCCCATTGATCACTAAGCTCCCGGAAAGCCTCGAGTTCATCGGCGCCCATGCATTCTGGGGCGACACGCGCCTCACGGCCGATGCTATCCTCCCGAATATTCGACGCATCGACACTGAAGCCTTCCTAAAGACCAGTATTCGCGACGTACATCTTCCAAACACCCTCGAATACTTAGAGCCTGGTACTTTCAACCAAATCCCTACCCTTCGCGATATCACAATCGACGCCGACTTCGCCACGCTCATTACAACGAAGGCAAGCAGGCCATATACTTATGAGTACTTCCCACAATCGCTCATTGAGTATTCTAAAGACTTCGTTGGCCCATGGGTAATGGTAATGAATGAAGTTGAAGGTAATATCGGTTTTGATCCAACTACTTCGTTCTTCCATCGCGATATTAGTTCTTTCTACACAATCTTCAACCAGCGCTACATCCGTGGCACAAACTGTCACTGGGACAGCGCCGCCGGAATGGACATTTGCGATCCAACCCAGGCAATATCTGGCGACTCCTACGGCGCGCTCGTCTTCACGGACAAGAACGTCACTGAACTCGATGCTGACCCAGGTTTCTTCTCTGGACTCAGCTTCTCGATGGTAGACATGAGCGCTGCTAACTGGACGAAGATTACAGAAGACCCATATGCCTTCGCAAATACCAACATCGGACTCTTGAAGCTTCCAAATGGCCTTAAGACCGTCACGGAGGGCGCCTTCCACGATGCAAACATCGAAGGAGAATTCGAGATCCCAAGCTCCACCAAGGCCATTGATCGCGCAGCCTTCCAGGGCGCAACCGGTAAGATCGTAAACGGTCTCCCAGAAGGCGTAAAGAACATCAACGAAGCAGCCTTCTATGAAGCAGACATCGCTGACGACATTACCGTTCCTTCCACCGTTGAGCACATTGGTAAGTCCGCCTTCAACGCTGGTAGTAAGGATGTCCATTACAACACCGTCACCATCAAGCCAGCTCTTACCTACGACAGTACTGACGACCAGCTCGTCCACCAGATCTTCTGGAACGCAGACATGGATAAGCTCATCATCGAGTCCTCTACCCTCCCAGCCTATGCTGAGGACCCAGACCTACCATTCCAGCAGGAATTCTGGAGCATGCCAATGGATGAGGTGGTACTCAAGAACCTCGTCGGTATCTCCCATACCGCCTTCGAGGGTTGCGATAACCTCACTAAGGTTGACGCAACCGGCGACCCAGACCTCGCAGTAATTGGCGAACAAGCCTTCCTCAACAACGAGAAGCTCGATACCTTCCTCTTCTCTACTGGCTCGAAGAACAAGACCATCGCCATCAAGCCAAACGCCTTTGAAGGCACCGGCTTCACTGAACTCGGCGATTCGAGCTCTAAGTTTGACCTCACAGCCGCAAAGTTCGATGCTTCGGCAGGCCATAGCTTCGCTAATATGCCAAAGCTCAAGAAGGTCACCGTTCCTCGTAACTTCAGTGGCGCAACTATCCCAGAATACACCTTCTATAACGATGCATTACTTGAAGAAGCTCAGGTAGACTACAAGATCACCGACATCAAGAACGCCGCCTTCACCCGCGACGACAACCTCAAGCGTATCTTCATCTGGGGCGATACCATCATCCAGGACCAGAGCCTTGATGGCTATACTCAACCAACCCGCGGCAATACCCGCGCAGTGGTTGGCCCTACCATCCCAGAATCTACAGATATCTACGCTTACTCTACGTCAAGAACTGAGGCCTATGCTGCAAGCGAACAGCGCGCAGACATGGATAGCACCTTCTACCCACTCGACGAGGTCCTCTATCTCACTTCGAACCATCCAACCGTCCTTCTCCAAGAAGACGACACCGATTTCGATAAATCCGACCTCACCGTCTACGCAATGCGCCGCGATGGTGTCATCCTCGAATCTGACTCATGGCAAGAGTTCGATGGCAATGCCTATGCTCGCGCTGGCAAGGGCCTGAACTTCGAGCATATGGCTGAGACCATTGCTGAAGACGAAGCCTTCGGTACTGTCTGGGATACTCCAGTTCCAATCGCAGAGCTCGATCTCTCGAACCAGAACTTCGCAAACCTTGCTTACTTGATTCGCCCAGCAACGGACGATCCAGCAGTTCTCACGGTTGACTTGAAGCATGCCGACAAATACACTACTTACCTCGCGAATACCAACATCGACCCACGCGATGCTGAGCGCGAACGCGAACCAGACCCAACGCCAGATCCAACTCCAGACCCAACGCCAACCCCAGACCCAGAACCAGAACCGACCCCAGCTCCAGAACCAGAACCGGAGCCAGACACGCCAAAGACTCTCGATGAGGTTGCAAAGTTCGTGGCTATCATATCTGGTAGTAGTCTCGCCGCCGGCGCCCTGCTCTTCATTAGCCGCAAACGCCGCTAATAAAAAGCCACAAAAATACG
>JAFYYO010000261.1 GCA_017557475.1 Bacteroidaceae bacterium | reverse complement strand
CCGATGGTTTTGGTGGTGGCCATCAATTGGCGATTGACATTGGTAGGGCAGACTACATCGCTATCGACGAGGGTCAAGTGCTCGATGCCTTCGCGCACGAGACACTCCGCACACCAACTTCCCACGCCTCCAACGCCAAAGACGATGACGCGCTTGCTCTGAATGCGTTCCATCGCCTCTGCTCCAAGCAAAAGCTCAGTTCGATTAAAGAGACTGTTGTCCATAGTCCGTTGTCTATTCTCTAAATTCCACTACCGTAATCCCTGCGCCGCCGAACTGGACGTGCTCGTCGTGGAAAGAGACGATGCCAGAAACGGTGGCGAGATATTGACGGATGACTTGCCGAAGGGCTCCTGTGCCTGTGCCGTGAAGGATTCGAACACGAGCAACGTTTACCAGCAGAGCATCATCGATGAAGTAGGTGACGGCTTGCAAGGCTTCGTCTGCCCTCATGCCTCGCACATCAATCTCCTGCTTGAAATCGAGATGCTTCTGGCGAATGCTGTCTTGAGTTTGTCGAGTCAGGAAAGAAACAGCCGTTTTCTCCCCCTCGGAGGAGTTAGGGGAGGGTAGGGCTGGCTCGAGTCGTTTAATATCCACCAAAGTCCTCATCACTCCAAAAGTAACGGTAGCCTGTTTGCCTTCGAGAGCTGTAATGGTGCCCACGGAAGTCTGACCCTTGATGCGAACTGTCTCTCCTACGGAGAGAGGATTAGGCGTGTCGGCATTTTGAATTTTTAATTTTGAATTTTGAATTTGGCCCTCTTGGGCTTTCTTTTTCTCCTCTTGCCTCTCTTTATGTCGCTGCCTTCGAGCTTCTATCTGCTTGCGTTTCTTCTCTACATAAGCGTCGAGTTCCTCCTGACTCATCTGGCCGACTTCGTCGCGGAACGTTTGCAACTGCTGACGGGCAGAGCGCGTCCTTTCCTTATCCGCTTGCGCTTCTTTGATTTCTCGTATCGTGTTCTCTATCTGAGCGTTAGCTGCAGCAATTATCTTGTCTGCCTCAGCCTTTGCCTCCCGAATGATTTCCTTTCGTTTGCCTCGCAGCTCCTCAATCTCTTTCTCGTATTGCTCGATGGTCTGCACCATCTGCTTCTCCTGCGAGTGAATCGTCTGCCGTTTGCCCTCCCAATAGCGTTTGTCGCGCGTGATGTCGAGCAGATACTTATCGGCATTAACATACTCACGGCCAACGAGTTCCGTAGCATCGGCAATCACTTCCTCGGGAATGCCAATCTTGCGTGCAATCTCGACTGCGAAACTGCTCCCAGGATTACCTATCTGCAGTTGGAAGAGCGCTGCCATCTTCTGACGGTCGTAGAGCATGGCTCCGTTCACGACTCCAGGCGTGTCTTCGGCAAAGTGCTTGAGGTTCTGATAGTGCGTCGTGATGACGGCAAAGGTCTTTTTCTCGACGAAACGTTTCAGTACGGCTTCCGCAATCGCACCGCCAATCGTTGGCTCCGTTCCGCCTCCAAACTCGTCTATTAATAATAATGTATTAGGCGTGCAACCAGCCATCATTCGCTTCATGTTGAGGAGGTGACTGCTGTAGGTGCTCAGGTCGTCATCGATGCTTTGCTCGTCGCCGATATCGATGAAGATTCTTTCGAAGATGCCTGCCCTTGAGCCGTCTGCCATCGGGACAGGAAGGCCACATTGGAGCATATATTGCAGCAATCCGACAGTCTTCAGGCAGACACTCTTTCCCCCTGCATTCGGACCACTGATGATGAGGATGTGTTTCTTGCGATTGAGCATGATGCTGAGCGGCACAATCTTCTCGCCCTGCTTGCGCAACTTGGCTTCCAGAAGGGGATGGCGAGCCTCGAACCAATCGATGAGGGGTGTGGAATATATCTCAGGAGAAAGGCCTCCGATAGCTTTCGTAAAGTGGTATTTCGCGATAAGGAACTCGATGTCGGCAAGGAACTCGAAGCCTCTCAGCAGTTCCTTGATGTTGGGACGAAGTTGCTCCGTGAACTCGCGAAGGATGCGAATGAGTTCCCGCTTCTCTTCGGCCTCCAACTCGCGAATGCGATTGTTGGCTTCCACCACTTCCGCAGGCTCGATGAAGACCGTCTTGCCTGTCGCACTCTCGTCGTGAATGATGCCTTTAATGCGACGTTTCAGGGCAGGAGCGACAGGAATCACAAGTCGCCCATCTCGCATAGCAGGCGTCACGTCTTTCTCGACCAAACCCTCTGCCTGAGCAGCTTTGAGGATGTTCGAAAGAGTTCTGCTCGCACTTCCCTCGGCTTGCTTCAGTTCTCGTCGGATAGAAGCAAGGTCGCTGCTCGCATTGTCTTTGATGCGACCAAATTTGTCCAGCATTTGCTCGAGGCGACGAGTAATAGGCGAGAAGGTAAAGACGCCTTCAGCGAGTTTCTCTAAAGAAGACCCTTCCATACCTCCCCTTAAAGGGGAGGCTTCATGTCTCTCCCCCTTTAAGGGGGAGTTAGAGGGGGTCTTTTCCCTCACAATCGCTACCCAAGAGTGAAGGGTGCGTAAGGCTCGAAGAAGTTCCCAGATTGTCTGCTCTTCGAGGTAGGTTCCTTCGATGCGAATGCGATGAATATCTTCTCTTAAGTCGAAGAAATCTTGCTCGGGTAACTCTGTGGAAGTCTGTAGGATATAGCTTAACTCTGCAAGTTGTTGGTGAAGATCTGTGACAGCTTCATGGTCGGCGAGAAACTGCATGGCATCCACCCGCTCATGTCCTAAAGGACTGAGGCAATTGCCGTGCAGCATCGCACGAATCTCGTTGAAACCTAACTTCTCCTCCAAACTCATAAGTCAAACTTTGTCGTTATCTGTTAATCAATACTTTTTTTGTGTGCTTGTCATTGTTAACGATATATATGCCAGGCTGTTTCTGCCTATCCGTCACAACTTGCCCATTCATGTTATAGAGGACATCATTCGAGCACGTATTATCGTCAACGCGTATCTGCCCAATTGAGGTCTCGATGGCTGTAAGGTCCTTGAGGACGAAGTTGTCGAAGGAGTAGCTGAAGGATGTTTTCTGAGTGCCGACCTTCAAGGCAAAGTAGGCGGTGCCCGTAGCAGAAGCCTTCCACTTCATCACGCCTGTTTTGTGGTTGCTCCCCACCTTCGCCTTGGCCGACATCAGACCGTCATAGTTGGCGAGCTTATCGTCCTTCCACGAGTTCAACTGCCCCATCGTATTCTCTTCCGCCAAACCGACATCGGCATAGTCTTTCGGCTTGTCTGTAACCATGAAAGCTTGAATCCAGAAGTCGCCGTTGCTTTCAGCACCCCGCACTGCAACATCGGCAGCATAGATGTGCCCCGCCTCCACCTCTACCGGCTGAAACACCACGGTGTTGAGTGAATGGCTGCGTGCCGAGGAAATGCACAACGCCGTGCCTTCGCCTTCGGAAGGAGTGTTGTCGGTTGAGTTCCACACATACTTGGTATTGTTTATAGACCCTATCGATGCGGTCTGCCATGCTCCCTGGAACTCGCATTCGCCGTTTGTCAGGCGGTTACGTCCCTCGTCCTCATTAGGCTTGAGCACCTCCAGTTCCTCCTCCGTAGCATCTTTCATGCCGCTGAAGCGCAACCAGTTGATGTTAAGTCCGCCCTTTTCTATGTAAATGCGAACACGCAAGATTCCCTTCGGCAGAACGATATTCGAGAAAGTCTTTGTGCCCCATGTTGTATAGCCTCCTGTGGCATTTAATTTTGTAGAGACGGTAACAGGTCTGTCATTAACGGTGATGCGCACAGTTGATGTGCCGGAGTTTATGGCATAGCGCAACTGCAATCGCCAGGATGCCGACTCGTTTGGATTCTCTATCGTATATTGAAGCCATTCGCCATCCTTAGTCTCTCCTACATAATAACCGCAGTTCTGGGTATCATTAGGTCCGCTATAGACATCCACTCCATCATTGCGATAGACCCATCCTCTCTGCCATGAAGTATAGTCCTCGCCGCTATACTGGTAGGAGGCGTCGTCCTTGTCCCAATATGCTTTACCTATAGGCCCCATATCATAATGTGCTGCAAATATATAGTCGCCAGTCTGGTAGGTAACAAACGGGAGACATTCATCGTCGAAGGGACGGCGCAGAAGCGCATCAATGTAGTCGGTTCTCACTGTGCAACGGCTGATGTGCTGTGCTTCAGCCCATGCTTTGCAGGCATTCCACAATGTGGTGGAAGAGGGCCTTGTGCCATTCTGCCATTGGTTGATGACATTGTCGTAACTGGATACCCGCTTCACTTGCAAGATGGTGTTTATGTTGCTCTTTTTCATCGGCCAGCAACTCCATCCTGCAAACTGCATCGCTTCTTCATAGAGGCATACGCAACCAGCCACCCATGAATTGCTGTTTTCCCCGAAC
The DNA here is from genome assembly GCA_017557475.1 of Bacteroidaceae bacterium. The sequence goes on along the minus strand of JAFYYO010000261.1, from coordinate 1,409 downwards.
TCTCCTATATAGACCGGACAGCTGTATTTGCTTGCCATATCCGCCATGTATTGCACCTGCGACTTGGTGTTATATACACCATAGCGGTGGAACTGCAGAACCATCTTCGAGTCCATCTTTGTTGAGGGGAAGCCTGTGTAGTCGTTGCTGTAGGAGTTGCCTTCAAGAATAACGATGTGGTTTTTGTCCACCTCGCGTATGGCGCTGATGATGTCCTTGAATGTGTCCCACAGCAGCTTGTTGCTGTTAGCGAGCGTCCAATTCGTCTCGTTGATTAGGTCGTATGCCGCCACGCATTTCTGGTCTTTGTAGCGCTCGGCAATCTTTCTCCACAAAGCAGCGAGCTTCGTGCGGTTTGCTTCGCTTTCCCATAGCGAAGGCTTGCTTGAGTCGTAGTCGCATATGTCACCCGAAGACTGACCACCAGGACAGGCATGCATATCCAAGATGAGCAGGATGTTGTATCGTTCTGCCCACACGCACATGGAATCAATACGAATAAAACCCTCCTCCAGCCAAGTCTGTTCGCCGGCAATGGGTTCTTTTTCGATTGGCAAGGTGAAGTATTTGTAGTGCATCGGAACTCGCAACGTGTTGAACCCTTGCTCCGAAAGGAACTTCATGTCTTCCTCGCAAAAGTTGTTGTCCATCCAAAGGCGGTCGAACTCTTCTACCTTTTCTTCCCCGCACACATCGGCAATCATCTGGTCGAACTTGAACTGACGGTCTAAATTGCCGGAAGTATTCATCATGTACGGCTCGCGCACCATCCAGTTGCCGCAGTTCGTGCCGCGCATAATCAACTTCTGCCCGTCGCGTGCCAATAGTTTAGTACCGGAAACCCGTACAAAGTTGTCGCTTGCATTGGCTGAGAATACACTTGTAATAGCAACCAGACAATATATCAAGAGCCTTATTTTCATGTTTATGAAGTTTAATCCCTAATCCTTAATCCAAAAGAATTATTTCAAATTCTTTTCCGGATACATCGTGTTCCACCAAGTCGGGTCGTCTTGCAACCAACGAGCGAACCAAGCCATAATGCTATCGTGCCAACGAATGCGCTTGTTGTAATTGAGGATGTGGTGATTCTCGCCCTCAACCGTGATGAAAGCACACTCGCGACCAAGCAACTTGAGAGCCGTGAACATCTGGATGCTCTCGTTGATGGGCACATTTGTGTCCGCTCCGCCATGCATAAAGAGAATGGGCGTATGCACTTTATCGGCATTGAAGAGAGGCGCGTGTCCGCTATAGAGTTCCGTATTATTCCAAGGATAAGAGTTTGCTGCAGAAGTCGTACTGTAGGAATAACCCCAATAGCCATAGCCCCAATAACTTGCTGGATTGCTGATGCCGGCGTGACTCATCGCGGCTGCAAAGATGTCGGTAACGGTCTGCAAGTACAT
>JAFYYO010000260.1 GCA_017557475.1 Bacteroidaceae bacterium | reverse complement strand
CTTGCTCGAGACAACCCGCCAAACGATGCATCTGCCGAATGAGATGTTGCGTTTCGTTCCACTCAGAAGCAGTATGCTCGACGACTGGATCGAGGACTTTGCTCTGCAAATGCCCAACCATCGAAGGCATTGGGTCTTCGGCTTCATGCCTTTCTGTACGTCCGATGTGGAAAGTGTTTGGTCGTTGCCAGGCGTGATAAGTAACGAAGAGACACATCCTTACTACTATCGCGCTCAACTTGATGGCGTCACATTCGAGTTTGCTCCGTCGAAGAAGAGCGGCATCATAAGGATGAATTTCGAAGGCGAAGGCGAGCATCAAATGCGGTTCCGCAGTCGCACACCCATCGGTTTCTACGACCACGAAGGCAATCGCGTCGTCACTGGAACTGCAGAGTTCGGTCCCTTCGAATGCAAAGAAAACATGACGGCTTACCTTTATGCCGAGTTCGATCAGGACATGCACGACATCCATTATCCTGGCGAAGATACCAAGCATTTGATGCTGACTGCCGACAAGTCTCGAGTTGTGCAGATGCGTTATGGCATTTCCTACATCAGCAAAGAGCAGGCTCGCGACAATATGATGCGAGAGATTCCTGCCTTCGACTTTGACCGTGTGAGGGTTGATGCCAAGAAGACTTGGGAAAGACGGCTTGCACAGATTGAGGTCGATGGCGGCACAGAAGCGCACAAACGCACGTTCTATACGGCCCTCTACCGCTGTTCCGAACGCATGGTGGACATTAATGAATACGGCAGATTCTTTAGTGCGTGGGACCGCAAAGTGCATGAAAGCGACGAACCCTTCTACGTTGACAATTGGGTTTGGGACACACATATCGCACTCGAGCCTCTCCATACCATCCTCAACCCCAAGATGGAAGTGCATAAAATCAACTCCTTCATCGAGATGTTCAAAGAGAGCGGCGTAATGCCTCGCTTTGCTCTGACCTCAGGAGAATGGGCTGGAATGACTGGCAACTTTGTGGCTGTTTGGATGTGGGATGCGTGGCAGAAGGGCTTGCGATTCGATATGGCGACGGCTTATGAAGGCTTCCGGCGTAACTCACTCGAGCGAAGTCTGCTCCCTTGGTACAGCGGACCTGCCACTCCGCTTGATTCCTTCTACACAGAGCACGGGTACTTCCCTGCCCTTCGACCAGGAGAACCTGAAACCATTCCGCAGGTCGATACCAATTGGGAAAGGCGTCAAGCGGTCTCCCTCACTACCGTCAACAGTTACTCAGACTGGTGTATCGCCAAGATTGCACAAATGTTGGGCAAAACCGACGACGAACAACTCTTCCGGAAGCGTGCAACGAATTACCGCAATGTCTTCCGCAAAGACCGTGGAATCATGTGGCCAAAGGATGCAAACGGCGAGTGGGTGGAGCCGTTCAACCCTCTCCATGATGGTCGCGCTTACTTTACCGAGAACAATGCCTACATCTTCAATTGGGACGTGAAACACGACCTCAAAGGTCTGATTGCGTTGATGGGCGGTCGAGAGAAAGCAGAAGCCAAGCTCGACGAACTCTTCCACATGGGTGTCGGCACAGCTAAGTTCCGCTTCTACAACGTGTTACCCGATGCCACAGGCCTCATGGGAATGTTCCAGATGGGCAACGAACCCAGCTTCCATATCCCGTATCTCTACGATTATGTGGGTGCTCCGTGGAAGACGCAAAAGTACCTCCACAGCCTTATCGATACATACTTCATAGACAGCTACTTAGGCATGCCTGGCGACGAAGATGGAGGCGGAATGTCGGCCTTT
>JAFYYO010000259.1 GCA_017557475.1 Bacteroidaceae bacterium | reverse complement strand
GGTATGTGTTCAAGCCTAAGTGGCACGATGAGTATGGCCAGAAGTTCGAGAATATTGCGTACGCGAGCCGAGAACATACCACCTACGACCTTTACCTGCCTAATGATGCAGATAAGACAGATAGCCTTGCGCTCATCCTATATATTCATGGCGGAGCTTGGCTTGGTGGCGACAAAGGTTGGCATCATGGCGACTGCTACACTTGGGTGCAGAAAGGGTATGCTACTGCTACGATGAACTATAGCTTGCTCAACGAGGAAGGCATTTCGTTGCTCACCATGTACGAAGAAATAGACACTTGCATTCGCCACATCGAGAAGTTCGCAGCCGAGAAAGGTGCTCACATCCGCCAGATGGCCATTGCGGGGTATTCTGCAGGTGGACATTTAGCTATGATGTTTGCCTACCATCATTCACATCCGTTGCCCATTCGTTTCGCATCAATTAAAGTAGGTCCTTCCGACTTCCGCATCCTTTTCCCATACGATAAGAATGCTAAGCCAGAAGACATCGAGAATGCAGTCTTTAGCGGTATCGGCAAGCGCATGAAATCAGAAGAGATTACTGAGGAACTCCTCGATAGCATCAGAGTTCTGAATTCGCCAGTTTGCCACATCAACGACTCAAACGCTTTGCCTGCCATCTTTGCTTATGGCGAGAAGGATAATCTGGTCAAGCCTGGTCATTATCAAGTTTTGCAAGCGGCATACGATAGCATTGCTGGGCACTATGATTTGATAGTCTATCCCAATTCTGGGCATGACTTGATGCGCGACAAGGATTGCAGCGAACGCTATGATAGCACGATGACAGCTTATTGTAAAACGTACTTCGGATACTAACTCTTGGAGTTTACATCAGAATATGACAAGAAACATCTACCTTGCTTCGAAGCCGCGATACGAGATACTCGATGGATTGCGTGGAGTGGCTGCTATGCTTGTCGTGGCTTATCATCTGCTGGAAATACATTTTCATGGTGGTCCAGACCAGCCTATTAATCATGGCTATCTTGCAGTCGACTTCTTTTTCGTGTTGTCAGGCTTCGTGATAGGCTATGCCTATGATGACCGATGGAACAAGATGTCGACTTGGGCTTTCTTCAAGCGCCGACTTATCCGATTACATCCAATGGTCATCTTTGGCACTTTGTTTGGAGCCTTGATGTTCTACTTCGGCAGTTGCGCAGAGTTCCCGCTTGTCAACGAGACGCCTTGGTGGAAGGTGCTGCTGGTAATGCTTTTGTGCTTCACGATGCTTCCTTTGCCGGCCTCAATGGACATTCGAGGATGGGCGGAAACTAATCCTTTGAACGGTCCTGCGTGGTCTTTGCAGTGGGAGTATCTGGCCAATATCCTCTATGCTCTGCTCTTCCGCAGGTTCTCGAAAGTCGCTTTGGGCATCTGCGTAGCTATCTTTGCCTTCTTTACCCTAACGCTCTGCTTAGACATAGACTTGTTTGGCTTCCTTCAAGAACGCAGTTATGCTTCCTATACGGTCGTGGGAGGCTGGAGTACAACTCCTGACCAACTCCAAATAGGACTCACGCGTTTGCTTTATCCCTTCTTCTGCGGATTGCTCGTCTCGCGAATAGGCAAATTGATAAAGGTGCGAGGCGGATTCTGGTGGTGCTCCCTGATGATAGTCGTGCTCTTCTGTATGCCATGGATGGGTTTAGGAACAGAGGGTGAGAGCCGTTGGACGAACGGACTCTATGAAGCCTTCTGCATCCTTGTTTGCTTCCCCTTCATCGTGGCGATGGGAGCAGGAAGTAGTGTAAAGGGCGGTAAGTCCGAAGCCATCAACCGTTTCCTTGGCGACATTTCCTATCCTCTATATATCACGCACTTTCCGCTCGTCTATATGATGATGTCGTGGGTAGACAGCCACAAAGATGCCTCCTTGGGCACACACATTTTTTTGTCGGTATGTGTCTTCGTGCTTGCCATCCTTATTGCATACGGCTCATACAGGCTCTACGACTTGCCTGTGCGTGAATGGCTGAAGAGGAAATGGTTCGACAACCCCAAGCATAGTTCGTAAACTTAACGTGGATAAATTGCAAACATAACGTGGATAGTTTGCGAATTTAACGTGTGTCGTTTGCAATCATAACGAGTGTCGTTTCCTTACCTCAACTTGTTGCGGAGAAAATGCTCTCGTGCGTAAGCAAAGTAGAGTATGACGCCGAGGGCATTGCCTATCCAGGCTAACCAGAAAGCTACATCATAGGAGAAGTACTCTGCAACGATGCCGCCAAGAATGATGCCCAGTCCCACGCCTGTCTCCCATGCTGTGAAGAGCGTGCTGTTGGCCGTTCCTCTTTGCGAATTGGGAGCAAGGTTGATGAACATATTCTGGAAGGCTGGGAACATGTGTCCGTTGCCGAGACCTACGACAAATGCGGCTCCGTAGAACCCCCAAGCATTATGGAAAGCTGCAAAGAGCAGATATCCGAGTAGGGAG
>JAFYYO010000258.1 GCA_017557475.1 Bacteroidaceae bacterium | reverse complement strand
TTTTAGGTTAACCTATATATAAATATAGCCTTGGCCTGAAAAGTACTTAGATTCGCTAACTTTTTTTTCTGATAGGGGACAGGTGTCATGTCCCTTTATATATATACCCTTCATTTTCTTCTATAGGATCTATATAAGGATAGATATATATAGGGGATATAATTATGGGGACATAATTATGTCCCTGTCCCTTACAAAAAGAGGAAGAAATTGGTTTCCTACTTGCGGAAGACAAAGAAGTAACTGTGGAACTTCCGTGCGTGGTGTTGGCGCTGTCCTTGTGTGGAGATGGGGCGTTTGTTGGCGGTCAGGATGAACTTGTCGAGGAGTTGGAAGCCTGCCCGTTCGGCTTCGCGGACCACGAAGTCGCTGACCCACAGTTGCCGCAGTCCGTAGGACGAGTCCATCGTCTTCATTACGAGGATGCCGTGCCTGCGGAGCAGGTGGTGACTCAGAAAGATCAAGTTTCTGTTCGCCTCGTACATCTCCTTTTCCGAGACGAATGCGCTGAAGCGTTCGGTGATAAGTCCCGAGAGCGACGGATTCAACAGGAACGGCAGGTCCACGATGATGCTTTGGAGGCTCTCTGCGGGCAATGCGTAAGCCTCCTCGAGCGGCCTGACATCGGGCTTTTGCGGGTAGAGGTCGAACTTTAGTTCGGGTTCCTTGATCTTTTTCCAGAAGACGCCTTTCGAGTAGGTTAGGTCGGCTCCGAAGTGGTCGTCCTTGAGGTGCAGTGTGATGATGCCTTGCAGTATCTCGGATTGCGATGTCGAGACTGATTTGATCAAGTTTTGCGTCTTGCCCATATCGAAGGCTGAATACTTCTGCCGCCTCTGCTCGGGCAGCGCCTCCATACGGAGGTACTTCTTGACGGTATTGAGGCTGTAGCCGCTTCGGCGCGCCATCTCGTGGATGGACATAGCGGGCGACTGCCGTTGCAGATCCCTGATCAACGAATATATCTTCCACTTCTCGTCAAACCGCCTGTCGATGCCCATTTCGCGTATGTACTTGCGAATGGTTGCGGTGCTGACGCCGTTGATTCGAGAAAGTTGATCAACAGAAACTCTTGGGTCGTAGACTATCCGGCTCATATCCTTCTTTTCTGCTGCAAAGATAGCGATTTTCAGGCATTTCTGCAAGTTCTGACGGCAAAAATGTTGCTTTAGCCTCCTATATCACGAATTGATATAGGCAAATAGCAGTGTATGACACACGCGAACTCCTCATTATATATAATATACGCGCGAGAGAGAGGGGACATATCAGAATGCTGATCAATTTTTTTTCCCCGATGCCGTACTTTTTCCAAAGTCTCAGATATTTATTGTATATTTAGAACGAAAACATTTTTCAAAATATTATGTACAATGTGTTTAACGTTTGCCTCTTCCCGACCCAGGGGACGGAAGAGAAGAAGTGGGCTTTCCGCTTGGAAACCACTTGCGAGGACTTTCCTGTCCTCGAGGGAAGATTTGAACCAAAGGATTTGTATTGGTTCACAGAAGCGCTCGACTACTTGTCGAGATGCGAATCATTAGAGTTCGGTACGATTGGTGTACCGGAGGATCAAGGGACGGAGGAGGACCCTGACGTATGTTAGGTCTCGTTCGTGAGAAGCAAATTGGTGGAGAGGGCCAAGCCCTCCCCATCACTTCCAAGAAAGAGTTCTTGGAAATCGTGGGTCAAACGGCTCATAGAGAGATGGTTGCGCGTGTTCGCAATGCCAAGACCAAGGAAGAGAAGGACAAGTGGAAGAATCCGAAGTGCCAACTCAGCATGCATTGGTGTATGGCCGTCGAGGAGGCGATGAAACTGACCGAGGTCAAGAAGTTCGTCAACCAAGTCTTCTATGATGGCGACCATCTGACAGATCAAGGCACTACGGCCGAAGAGTTGAAGCAGAAGATGATTGCTCTGCAGCCCGAGACAGGGCAACGCTACGGCGACATCTCGCTGTCAACGAACGGCGTGCACGGTGTGTTCCCGTACCACCCCGAGTGGGGCAGTTATCTCGAGAATATCGAGCATTGGGACAAGGTGTTCGGAGTGCATCACGACGAGTTCTGCGAGACGCCTCGCAAGGGCTGTTTCATTCCGAACGTGGAAGACATTTTCATCCTTGAGGACGCTCTTTTCGAAGACCTTCAGGAGGTGCCTTACGAGCAGCTCGTGCCACCTTCTCAGCAGAAGGCTCAGCCTGAGCAGCAAGCCGACATCACCGTCGCAGAGGCTACGGAGGAAGACCTTCGGAAGTTCGACCACTGCGTGGAAGCAGCCCACCTTCAGGCTGACAGCCTCGACGAGTTCGGGCATCGCCACGATAACCTCATGGATATCCTCAATGCGGGTGTCTGCAAGTTCCTGAACAAGGAGAAGTTGATGGCCTGCTTGGCCGTCAGGATGCCTTCGTTCATCAACACTAAGGACTGCAATCGTATCCTGAATAAGTGGTACGACGACTATGAGATGGACCTGCGTCCGCGCAGTAAGAGTGAAAAGGATTTCATTGATTCGTTGCATACGGAATCGGAGGAGAAGCCTTCGGTTCGGAACACCATTGCTCCCGAGTCTCCGAAGAAGTTGCCACGAGTGATTGAGTTGGCTTTAGAGCCTTTCCCGAATGAGTTCCACCAATGGCTCACCCTCGAGTCGTTAACGCTCTTAGGAATGCTTGCAATGCGTTTCAGAACGCTCTACGTGGACAATCGCGAGATTGCTCCGAACCTCTTCTTCTCGCTCATAGGTGAGTCGGGGAGCGGCAAGAGTTTCATGAACGACATGCTGAACATGTTCTTCAAGGACACGATCATCCCGCACGACGATGCCGAGTGGGACAAGGCAAGCGAGAATCAGCAGCAGCGGAGTAGCAAGGACAAGGACAAGCCTAAGAAGTACATTCCGAAACTCTACATCGGCGAATCGATGAGTCAAGCTTCTATGCAAGCCATTATGAAGGAACTTGGGCAAGACATCATGCTCCTCAATTATGAAGAGGCTGACGGTCTGTTCGGCATGAAGAAATCCGCTTGGAGCGACATCTCAGTGCTCCTACGCAAGGGCTTTGACTCTGCTCCGAAGCGCAAGTGGGTCTACAGCGACGAGACGGCAAACGGCAATGTCGTGATGCGGTGCTCAGTGATACTGACAGGTACGCCCAAGGCAGTCCTCAGGCGTCTGTTCGATAACACAGAAGACGGTCTTATGCGCCGCTTTATGGTGGCAATGGTCAAGGGGAAGAACGAAATCAAGATTCCGAAACTCAACCCGCTCTCGGCAGAAAAGCAGGCAGAGTTCGACAGGCTCGTCTGCGACCTGTGGAACAAGACTCAAGCCATAGAAGGTACTCAGCGTATCGCCCTTCCGAAGACCACACAACTCGTCGTGGACTGGATGGAGGAACACAACATCCTACTTCAGGACGGCGAACTGACTGAAGGAGAAGCCGACCTTACACACCGCATCGGCTTGTTCATGATGAAAGCCTCTTTGGCACTTGTGGCGCTCTACGGGAAGGAAACAAAGGAAATCCTCGACCTTGTCCGTTGGGTAGGCGACTTCACCTATCACCAACTCTGTCAACTGTTTGCCATGCGCATCCAGAAGGACAAGGAAACCGCTCGGGAACTGATGAACGAGAAAGCAGACAAACGTCAGACTGTCCTGCCTGTCCTGCAAGCCATGCCTCAGGTCTTTAGTAAACAGGAGTTCATAGAAGAGCGTAAGCGTCAAGGACAGTCCACCGACGTCAAGAAACAACTGCAACGCTACTGTAAGAAAGGTTTGATAGTGAAGATGGAAAACGGTTTCTACGAAAAGAAGCAGGTCTAACCGCCTGCCTCTTTTTTTTATATGGGGGGGACAGGAGACATGTCCCTTTTTAGAGGTATGAGGGATGATGTCTGAGGGCTGATGTCTGAGGGCTGATGTATGATGTATCAAGCCCTAATCTCTAATCTCTAATCCCTAATCCGCCTTCAACTCCTCCGCGTATGCTTCGATGGCGGAACGGACTTTCGTGATGGCTTCTTCCATCGAGCAGAGCAGTTTGCCGCCGCTTGCGTTCTTATGTCCGCCGCCTGCAAAGAAACGCGATGCCATTTGGTCGCAAGGGAAATCACCTACGCTGCGGAGGCTCAACTTCATCACTCCCGCGTGCTCGGTATCTTCGTTGATGAACACGCTAAGCCTGATGCCCTGCATCGTCAGCGGAATGTTTACGATGCCTTCCGTATCGCCGTTCTTCACCTTGAACAGTTTACGCTCTTCGTTGGTCAGTGTGATGATGGCTGTATGCCGTTCGTGCAAGACCTTCATATTGACGTAGAGAAGGTAGCCCTGAAGCCTCAAACGCGCCTCAGAAGCCGTCCAAAAAACATTGCGGTATATCTCGTCCTTGTCGATGCCTCGAGCCAAGAGATGGCTGATGTAGTCGTAGATGACGGGTCGGTTGCTGTTGAACGAAAATGCGCCTGTATCGCACATCATAGCACAATAAAGGCAAATGGCTTCCACCTTCGAGATGTTGTCCAACTCTCCCCATTCCATCAAGAGATAGCAAATCACTTCCGCCGCAGCGCACATCTCGGGATGAGAGATAACGGTTTCGCAGAACGTCGTGTCAGGGTCGAGGTGATGGTCTATCAGGACACGCGGCGCTTTGCTCTGCACGATGAGTTCCTCAAGCCCTGCAAGTCGGTTCGGCTGATTCAGGTCGCACACGATGACGAGGTCGGCTGCCTCCACTGCTTGCTTAGCCTGTTCCTGCTGTTTCGTGTGGATGATGATGCTCTCGGCTCCCGGTAGCCACTTCAGGAAGTCGGGGAAGATGTTCGGCGTGATGACAGTAGCCTGCTTGCCCAAACGCTCGAGCAGGTGATTCAATGCAAGCGAACTGCCAATGGCATCGCCGTCAGGATTGACGTGCGTGCAGATGACGACACGCCTCACTTCGTCGGAATGTAATATATCTTTCAATTTAATCATTCTTTCATTTCTTCATTCTTTGGAAACGACAGTCCTTTGTCGAGTATCTCTTTTGCTTTGATGACAGTAGGGTCGTCCTTGCCGAGATACATCAGGTAGTCCTTCATCTCGCCTATGTTGTAGATGATGTTGCCGAAGATGTTGCGCTCGAACAGTTTCCGACTCTTCTGCAGCATAAGGTTCCTGCGGCGCAACTGACGCTGCTCGGCAAACTGTGCAAAGCGCTCCAACAGGTTCTCCCGCTTCAGGTACTGCTCCATCCGTTCCATAGTGCGAAGCCTTGTCAGTTTGTCTCGGTTGTCGTCGGAATAGGCAAAAGCAAACTGCCGTATGAGACCCGTCAGGACAGCCTCCTTGTAGTAGGAAGTAACTGCCGTAGTGTCCTCGCCTATAAAGACATCAGGTGTGATGCCACCTCCGCCATAGACGATACGTCCAATGCTTGTCTTGTACTGTTCGCCCTCCTGACGAATGCTGTCCTGCGAGAAGAACTCGCCACGCTCGTAACGGGCAATAAGGTCGTTGTCATACTCCTCTCCGTGCCCCTTCTCGTAAGGCTTCTGAATGCAGCGTCCGCTCGGTGTGTAGTAACGAGCCACAGTAAGGCGAACCACACTGCCGTCGCGAAACTCCATCGGTTGCTGAACAAGCCCTTTGCCGAAGGTGCGACGACCTACTATCGTGCCTCTGTCGTTGTCTTGAATAGCACCTGCGAATATCTCGCTTGCGCTTGCACTGCCTTCATCCACAAGCACGACAATCGGAAGTTTTTGGAAACTGCCTCTGCCGTCGCTGTTGAACTCTTCTCGAGGACTCTTACGACCTTCCGTATAGACAATCAACTTACCCGAAGGCAGGAACTCGTTGACCATCTGAATGGCGATGTGCATATAGCCTCCGCGATTGCCTCTGAGGTCCACAATCAGTTGTTTCATACCTTCCATATTGAGGTTGGCAAGCGCCACAAGCATCTCGCCGTAAGTCTGTTCGCCGAAGTTCTTGATGTGGATGTAGCCTGTCTTGTCGCCCATCATATAGTAGGCATCTACACTGACCACAGGAATGTCGCCACGAACCACGTTGAAGTACTGCAAGTCCTTCGAGCCGTGACGTTTGACGCCGAGCCTGACCTTTGAACCCTTCTCGCCTTTGAGGTGCTTCATCACAGAGTCGGTGTCCATTCCGACAAGCGAAACAGTGTCTGCAGTGACGATTCGGTCGCCTGCAAGTATGCCCACCTTCTCGCTTGGACCGCCGTGTATGACGCTCATCACATTCACAGTGTCCTTTTCCATTGTGAACTGCACGCCAATGCCACTGAACGAGCCTCTCAGGTCTTCGTTAGCCTCTGCCGCGTCCTTCGGTCCGAAGTAACTGCTATGAGGGTCGAGTTCGCTCAGTATCTGCGGCATAGCGTCTTCCACAAGCGTGTTCATATCGACGGTATCGACATAGTTGTTGTCAATAAGTTGCAGCAGATAACCCACCTTCGACGAGCCTGTATTGATGATATTGATGCGTCCGCCCGAGAAGTGGCTTGTATAGAAACTGCCGATAAAGATGCCCACTACTGTGCCAATGGCGATGAATAGGGGAGTGAAGCGGTGTTTGTTTTCCGAGTTCATAGTGATTCTTCTGTTGGAATGTATTTCACTTCGATGCCTGCTCTGCGAAGCAAGTCCACACCATCCGTAAGGCGATACTCGCGGCTGTAGATGACTCGTTTGATGCCTGCCTGTATGATAAGTTTGGCACATTCGATGCAAGGCGAGTCCGTGACGTAAAGCGTACTGCCGTCGCTATTGTTTCCGCTCCTTGCTATCTTGGTGATGGCGTTGGCCTCGGCATGCAGGACATAAGGTTTCGTGATGCCATTTTCCTCGCAGACATTCTCGAAGCCGCTTGGAGTACCGTTGTAGCCGTCGCTGATAATCATCTTGTCCTTAACGACGAGTGCTCCCACTCTGCGGCGTTGGCAATAACTGTTCTCGCTCCAAATCTGCGCCATTCGAAGGTAGCGGAGGTCGAGGTCGTGTTGTTTCTTTTCTTTCTCGTTCATCAGTTTTGTATGTTGTTTCGTTTGAGGAGAGCCTTGATGTCAGGCTCCTTGCCTCGGAAGTTCACGTAAAGTTGCATCGGGTCGTCTGTTCCGCCTTTCTCGAGGATAGCCTTTCGGAAACGATTGGCCGTCTCTTGGTCGAAGATACCCTTCTCAAGGAAGAGACTGAAGGCATCGGCATCGAGCACTTCTGCCCATTTGTAGCTGTAGTAGCCTGCAGCATAACCGCCACTCATAATGTGGGAGAACTGCACGCTCATATTGGTATTCGGTACAACGGGCAACAGTTGCGTTCTGCTCCAAGCCTTGCGCTCGAACGCCATAATGTCGTCGGTCAGCGGCTCGGTCAAAGTGTAGTAAGCCATATCGAGCATCGAGAAACTGAGTTGTCGGATGCAAGCATAGCCGCAATGGAAGTTGCGACTGTCTCGGATGCGTTGGATAAGTTCGTCGGGCAACGGTTCGCCTGTCTCGTAATGGAAAGCGAAGGTATGCAGGAACTCAGGCTCTACGGCAAAGTTCTCCATCAGTTGCGACGGCAGTTCCACAAAGTCGCGTTTCACGTTCGTGCCGCTCAGTGCCTTGTAATGCACGCGAGAGAAGATGCTATGCAATGCGTGTCCAAACTCGTGGAGGAAGGTCTCCACCTCGCTCAGCGTCAATAGTGAAGGCTTATCGGCAGTCGGTTTCGTCAGGTTCATCACGATGCTGACGTGAGGTCTGTGGTCGTTTCCCTCTTCGTCGATGTATTGCTCTTGGAAGTCGGTCATCCAAGCGCCGCTCTGTTTGCTTGCTCTTGGGAAGAAGTCGGCATAGAGAACAGCCAAGAAGGTGCCGTCAGCGTCGAAAACCTCGTAGGCTTCTACGTCGGGATGATAGACCTCGATGTTCGGTTGCAGCCTGAATGTGATGCCGTAAAGCTTGGTAGCAAGAGAAAAGATGCCGTCCTTGACCTTCTCAAGTTGCAGGTATGGTCGGAGCATTTCGCTGTCGATGTTGTGCTTCTCGAGTTGCAGTTTGTGGCTGTAGTAAGCCCAATCCCAAGGCATAATCTCATTCTCGGCGTTTCGGGAAAAGTCCGTAAGGCTCTTCACTTCCTCTTGAGCCACAGGCATATAGGCTTCGTATAGCTTCTCTATCAGGTCGTTCACCCGAGCCGTCGTGCCCGCCATCCTGTCCTTGAGAGCATAGTCTGCAAAGCATTTGTAGCCGAGCAGCGAAGCCATCTCCTGTCGCAGATTGACAATGCGCCGAACTATCTCTCTGTTGTCGCAGGCATCGCCTTTGCAGCAGATAGTGTTCTTCGCCAAGTACATCTGCCTCCGCAGCTCTCTGTTGTCGGCATAAGTAAGGAACGGAACGTAGGAAGGAGCGTGAAGCGTGAAAAGCCAACCCTCTTTCCCTTTCTCCTTGGCAGCCAAAGCCGCAGCGTCTTTAGCAGTAGAAGGTAAACCTGCAAGGTCGTCGGGATTGGTCAGGTGAAGCTCGAACTCGTTCGTCTGCTGCAACTCGTGATGGCTAAACTGCAAACTAAGCGTGCTTAGTTCCGTCTCAAGGGCTGTCAACTTCTCCTTCTTGGCACAGCTAAGTAGCGCACCACTCCGCACAAAAGCATCGTAAGTGTCTTGCAAGAGTTTCTCCTGCTCTTTACTCTTCGTTCCCTTCTGCTCGTAAACCTGTTTCACCCGCTCGAACAGCTTCTCGTTGTGCATAATGCGAGCATAGTGCTCCGTCAGCATTGGCGAGAGTTTCTGTGCAAGCGCGTCCATCTCGTCGGAAGTATTGGCATTGACAAGATTGAAGAACAGGCTCGTAGCGCGGTCAAGCAGTTCGCCCGTCTTTGGCGCTATCGTGTTCTCGAAAGTCGGAGTTTCAGGATTCCGTATGATAGCCTCGATGGCATCGTCTTCCTGCTTCATAGCCTCGATAATGGCAGGCTCAAAGTCCTCGAGCTTGATGAGCGAGAACGGAGCCGTAGCGTGCAGTGTATGGAAATCCTGTAGAAGTATGTTCATTAGTTGAGTATGTTCTGAATGTCGATAATGGTGAAGTGCCCTCTGCCAAGTCTGATGCGACCCTCTTCGCTCCAACGGTTCAGAATGCTTGATACCGTTATGCGACGTTCGCCAACGTATTGGGCAAGGTCTCTCATCTTGATGCTGACCTCTGCTTCGCCTTCTTGGTCGGGAAATAGCGTTCGAAGGAAGTGTTTCAGTCGCTCTTCAGCATTGCTCAGCAGTCGAGGCTGTTGCGCCATTTCCCTCTTCTGAGCGATGGCCGAGAGGCTGTTCAGTAGGTTCAGTCGGAATACTTCGCTCTTCATCAGATGGCTGCCAAGCAGACTCTTACGGATGCTCAACATCTTCACCTCCGTCTTTGCGCAATAGGTGTATTCATAGGTGGGATAAAGCCCGAACAGCCTGTCCACTTCGATGACTGCAGGTGCGCTAAGCAAGGAACGAGTGGCGTAAAGCCCATCACTTGAACGATGCTCTCTCTGCAGCTCTCCCTCAACAAGATAGAGCAACAGCGTGCAATTCTCTCCTTGACGGATAAGCGGCTGTTTCGAGGCAGGAAACTCGTCCAAGTCGAGCCTCAAAGTATCTTCCCAACTCAGCAAATCCGTACTGCTGATGCCCTGCAACAGAGGCAGTCGGGTAAGAAGCGCATATCGAGTGCCGAGGTCCTGCATAAAAACTAATCCCTAATCCGTAATCCCTAATCCAAAACTCATTGTATGAGTTGTTTGAAACCTTGCGTGCACCAAGTCTGATACTCACCTTGATTGTCCGTGTAGATGAAGTAAGCTTCCAATTGTGGTTGTCTCTGCAGGACTTGTTTTGCTCCTTCTAAGCCCAACACCATGAAGGCTGTGGCGAAAGCATCTGCTTCTGCGCAGGAAGGTGCCATAACTGTGCTCGAGAGGATGTCTTGTTGAGCAGGATAACCCGTCTTGGGATTGATGGTATGAGCTATCTTCCTGCCTTCGCTGATATAGTAATTGCGGTAGTTGCCGCTTGTTGCAATCGCTTTATTTGAGAGCGCTATGATGTCCTGCAACTCCGTGTCCGTCGAGGTCGAATCGTCGTCAGGCTTGTTGATACCGATGCGCCAAATCTCCCCCTTGTCGTTGATACCTTCCGTAACAACCTCACCACCTATCTCGACCATGAAGTTCTTGATGCCCTTGTCTCGCAGAACCTGCGCAACCCTATCCACTCCATAGCCTTTCGCAATGGCGCTGAAGTCGAGAATAGAGAGCGGATTGTCTTTCGTGATTTTGCCATCTTGCAGATGAATGCCCGAGAGCCCGACGAGAGCAAGAAGGCTGTCAACCTGAGCATCGTTGGGCAGTTGGCCGTTCTTGAAGCCAAAGCCCCAAGCATTGACAAGTGGAGCAACAGTAGGGTCGAAGGCTCCATCCGTAGCTTTGTTGACGGTAAAGGAGAGCCTTAAAACCTCGCTCAGCATCTCGTCTGCTGCATCAGTCTCGTTTCTGTTGATTTGACTGATCGTGCTCTTCGGATTGAACATAGAGAGCGAAGCATCAACCTTCTGTAGTTCTGCTTCAATATCAGCCTTCAGGTCGTTGCTGTAGAGGTACTTAACGTGGTAAAGTGTGCCAAAGATGGTACCCTCGTTATGCTGATAGAAAGCTTCCTTTTGCCCTTTAGAACGTTCAAAGATAAGTAGGCCTACAATCGCCACAATAGCCAAAAGAGCTATGTAAAACTGACGCTTTCCCATATTATGATTTGCCTTTCTTCTTGAAATTGAATGAGCCTTTGCCCACATCGAAGATGAGATTCATCGTTCCTCCAAAAGCATTCGTGTCGTTCTTACCGTATCCGGGAATGAAATAAGGCTCACCTCCGTCGGGACATTTCAGACTAACCCTGAACTTATAGCGCATGCTCCAACCGATGCGAATGAACTTCCATAGCTTTGTCTCAACACCTGCACCAAACTCGAGCCATTGTCCTGTAGCCTTTTCGCCATTGATAACGAGTGGTCCTGTCGTACCATAAATGGGGTCGGTGAATGACGCGTTGCCAACATCATACTTAAAACTGCTGAAACCATAGCGGACGATACCGAAGAGGCGATTGCCGTTGTGCTTCTTGTTGAAGTTGTAATCGAGACCGAAACGCATGTAAGGCGAGGTCGTAGAGAATGTGTTGCCCGTCTCTGCACCTTCTCGATGACAGTCTCCAATACCAAGTTCTGCAACAGGAAAGTACTTGTCGAGAAGGTTAAGTCTTGCTCCCACTTCCATATTTGCGAACTTGGCTCCGACAGCTTTCATAGCAAAGCCAACCACATCGGCACTGACAGCAACGCCGCTAAACACAGGTGCTTTTTCTTTCTGCTGCGGCTCTTGAGCTTGCAAAGAGAGGCAAGCCAAGCTAATCAGCGTCAGAAAGCAAATTAATCTGCAGGTTAATGGTCTGTTCATAGTTCACAGAGGAGCGTATGATGGTGATATCTTTGATGAACTCTTGTGTGTTGCGGACGTCCTGAATGGTATGGAAGAGCGTCGTCGGACAGTCAGGTGATTCGTAATGCACCTGATTTGTCTTCGTTATCCAAACAGTATCTTGAAACATGTAGTCCGTACCTTTGACGGTGAAGACAAGCGTGTCTTCGTCTTGCCAATAGCTCAAGGGAAGGTTAAACTTTGCGACGCTCAAGGCTCGATTCAGCAGAACGGGACCTGCTTTGCCCGAAGTTATAGTGAGCGTATCTGTGATAGCCACAGCATCTCCGCCTTCGTAGAACGCACCATAACAACCTACATAGTTGTAGAGCGTACAATCGTAAGATTCACAAGCTGCAAGCATCAAGATGGCAGACAATATGACGAAGAGCCTACGCTTCATATTTCCTTCTCGATTTGATAGTTGTTGCGCTCGGGAGCATTACGGCTGATGAGTTCTCCAAGGAAGCCTGCCACGAAGAGTTGCGTGCCGAGAATCATCATCGTTAAAGCGATATAGAAGTAAGGACTACGGGTAACAAGAGGGTGGGGAATGCCTTTTGCCAAGCAATAGAGCTTCGTTCCACCAACGACCATTACTGCTAAGAAACCAATCATGAACATCAGAGTGCCTATGAAACCAAAGACGTGCATCGGTTTAAGTCCGAAGTTGTTCAGGAACCAAAGCGAGAGGAGGTCGAGATAACCATTGACGAAGCGATTGAGACCCATAAACTTCGACTTGCCGAACTTGCGTGCTTGATGATGAACCTTCTTCTCTCCAATCTTATCAAAGCCTGCGTTCTTGGCGAGATAGGGAATGTAGCGATGCATCTCTCCATAGACCTCGATGTTCTTCACCACTTCTTTCCTATAAGCCTTCAAGCCGCAATTGAAGTCGTGAAGGTTGTGAATGCCGCTCACTTGCCTTGCAGTTGCATTGAAGAGTTTCGTGGGGATGGTCTTCGAAAGCGGGTCACCTTTGCTGCGGTTCATCTTGTAGCCACTCACAAGGTCATAGCCTTCTTGCGTAATCATGCGGTAAAGGTCTGGAATCTCGTCGGGAGAGTCCTGCAGGTCGGCATCCATTGTGATGACCACATCGCCTTTTGCAGCGCCGAATCCGCAATAGAGCGCAGGGCTCTTGCCATAGTTGCGGCGAAACTTGATGCCGTGAACCGTATCGGGATTCTCTTTCTTGAGTCCTTCGATGACTTCCCAAGAATGGTCTGTACTGCCGTCGCTTACGAAGATGACTTCGTAGCTGAAGCCGTTATTTATCATTACTCGCTTTATCCAACTGAAGAGTTCGGGAAGCGACTCGTCTTCATTATAAAGTGGAACTACAACGCTAATGTCCAACATATCATTTACGATTTTACGATTTATTATTGGGCTCTCCCTTTATAGGGGGATGGGGAATCATTATTGATGCAAGCAAAGAGACAGGCAAAGCGAGTATGATATTATAGAACACCAACTGAAGCATGATGTCTCGGACGGTCATCGATTGCACCAACTTTTGCATTTCGTCCAACTTTGCTTCGGGCATCATCTTTTGCCATACCTCGCGATATTCCTCGCTTTGAAAGGCTGTGCCCAACTGAGAGAGCAGACGTCCATTATCAAGCAGCAGGAAGTAGGCATATTGCACAGCATCGGTCAGCAGACCTGCGAGCAGACACGTCACGAAAGCCAAGCGAAAAATTTGCAGCCATATCGCTTCGGGATGAAGTTTGCGGTAGTTCGTCAACTGCCTGCGAAGGACGAATATACTGCCCACTCCAAGCACAGTTCCCAACATAGAGAGGAGCGGTTGGGTTGTTCCGTACATCGTACAGAGGAAACTTGCCGACCACATCAGCCCGATAGGAAGAGCCATCCAACCAGCAAGTTCCATTGTCGAGGGTATTTCTTTCTTTTCTTCCATTATGCCTATAATGAGCGCACAAAGATACGAAATTCCCTATAAATATAATGTATTAAGAGCAAAAAAAACATGTAAAAGGAAAAAACTTTAAACTTTAAACCTTAAACTTTAAACTTTTTTCTTACCTTTGCACCCGCAAAACATGGGAAAGTCCTATACGGCATGCTCCTTGTGAATCCCCCAGGGCTTGACCGCAGCAAGGGCAGCAGGTCGTAGCGGCGCGATATAGTAAGCTTTCCCACCTGCCTCTTTAGCTCAGTTGGCCAGAGCACGTGATTTGTAATCTCGGGGTCGTTGGTTCGAATCCGACAAGAGGCTCGAAGACGGAAAGGCGCAAGCCAATCCGTTTTTTGTGGCTAAAACGCATTTAGAGAGTTTCCTTCCGCGGTCGTGAAGTCTTATTTGTTTGAAGGA
>JAFYYO010000257.1 GCA_017557475.1 Bacteroidaceae bacterium | reverse complement strand
TTCAAGGCTTCTATCTACGTCCTGAAGAAGGAAGAGGGTGGCCGTCACACTCCGTTCGGCAACAAGTATCGTCCTCAGTTCTACCTCCGCACCATGGACTGCACGGGTGAGATCACTCTTCCCGCTGGCGTTGAGATGGTGATGCCTGGTGACAACGTGGAGATCACTGTTGACCTGATCTACGCTGTTGCTCTGAACAAGGGTCTGCGCTTCGCTATCCGTGAGGGTGGCCGCACCGTAGGTTCCGGTCAGATCACAGAGGTCTACGAGGATTAATCCTCAGCCAATTCAGACTAGTCCGACTTGTCAGGCTGGTCCTACAGTTAAGACTAGTCAGTTGATTAATAAAGCCCCCGCTCGAGGGTGGGGGCTTTACTTACGGGAATAGCTCAGTTGGTAGAGCATCGGTCTCCAAAACCGAGGGTCGTGAGTTCGAGTCTTACTTCCCGTGCGAAAATAGAAGGTAATATGTTTAAGAAATTCATTAATTATTGCAAGGCTTGTTACGAAGAACTTGCGCATAAGACGACTTGGCCGACACGCCGTGAGCTGACGCACAGTGCAGTGGTTGTATTATCTGCTTCCCTTATCATTGCGCTGGTTGTGTTCTGTATGGACTCTGCGTTCAGATGGATCATGAGCATGGTTTATCCAGGTTAATCGTTTAAAAGGAAATGGCAGAAACAGGAATGAAATGGTATGTGCTCCGGGCTGTTAGTGGCAAGGAGGCCAAGGTGAAGGAATACATCGAGGCCGAGATGAAACACAACCCGCTGCTGCAGGCTCATGTTTCCCAGGTATTGATACCGATGGAGAAACATGCTTCCTTGTGTAATGGCAAAAGAGTAGTCAAGGAGAAGATTAGTCTTCCTGGCTATGTCTTTGTTGAAGCCAACTTGGTAGGCGACGTGGCGCACACGCTGCGCTTCACGCCGAACTGCCTTGGATTCCTTGGTGGACTGGACAATCCCTCGCCCGTGCCACAGGCGGACATCAATCGTATGCTTGGCAATGCCGAGGAGACCGAACTTGTGGATGAAGTTGTCATCCCCTACATGGTCGACGAGACTGTCAAGGTTACCGATGGTCCGTTCAGCGGCTTCAGCGGTGTCATCGAAGAGGTGAACGCCGAGAAGCACAAGCTGAAGGTGATGGTTAAGATCTTCGGTCGGAAAACTCCGCTGGAGCTCAGTTTTATGCAAGTCGAGAAAGAAGGTTGATGAGTTGTTACGGGCTCTGATGCTTCTTTCATATCATTCAAATTTTAATTATTAACAAAGAAATGGCTAAAGAAGTTGCTGGATTAATCAAGTTACAGATTAAAGGTGGCGCTGCTAATCCCTCTCCTCCCGTGGGCCCTGCTCTGGGTTCCAAGGGTATTAACATCATGGGATTCTGCAAAGAGTTCAACGCCAGAACACAGGATAAGGCTGGTAAGATAATTCCTGTAGTGATCACTTACTATACCGACAAGTCGTTCAGCTTCGAACTCAAGACTCCTCCTGCAGCAGTACAGTTGAAAGAGGCAGCCAAGGTGCAGAGCGGTTCCTCACAGCCCAATCGTCAGAAGGTTGCTTCTGTCACATGGGATCAGGTTCGCGCTATCGCCGAGGACAAGATGAAAGACTTGAACTGCTTCACAGTTGAATCAGCCATGAAGCTTGTTGCCGGTACTGCTCGCAGTATGGGCATCACAGTCAAAGGGGACTTCCCTGGTTAACATTAACTATAAACTTCAATTAAGAACATGAGTAAACTGACAAAAAATCAGAAATCAGTCGCTGAGAAGATTGAAGCAGGGAAGGCTTACACGCTGAGAGAGGCTATGGATCTGGTGAAGGAAATCACCACGACCAAGTTCGAAGCTTCTGTTGATATCGACGTACGACTGGGTGTTGACCCGCGTAAGGCCAACCAGATGGTTCGCGGCGTTGTGTCGCTGCCTAACGGAACTGGTAAGATTACGCGTGTGCTCGCACTGTGTACTCCCGATCAGGAGGCTGCTGCAAAGGAAGCTGGCGCTGATTATGTTGGTCTTGACGAATATGTAGAAAAGATCAAAGGTGGATGGACAGATGTTGATGTTATCATCACGATGCCCTCTTGCATGGGTAAGATCGGTCCTCTGGGCCGTGTGCTCGGTCCTCGTGGCCTGATGCCGAACCCCAAGAGCGGTACTGTCACTATGGACGTTGCTAAGGCAGTGAAGGAAGTAAAGCAGGGTAAGATTGACTTTAAGGTCGACAAGGCTGGTATCATCCACACCTCGATCGGTAAGATCAATATGACTCCTGATCAGCTCTACGGTAACGCAAAGGAATTCATTGCTACCGTTATCAAGCTGAAGCCCGCCGCTGCTAAAGGTACATACATCAAGAGTATCTTTATTTCGAGCACGATGAGTAAGGGTATCAAGGTTGATCCGAAATCAGTTGAGTAACTCTAAAAGTTTTGTAAAATGAGAAAAGAAGTAAAAGATACTGTCGTTGTAGAACTTGGCCAGAAGCTGAAGGAGTTTTCGCACTTCTACCTCGTAGACGTCGAAGGTCTGAACGCTGCTGATACAAGCAATCTGCGTCGCAAGTGCTTCAAGAACGACGTGAAGATGGTGGTCGTGAAGAACACGCTTCTCCGCAAGGCTTTTGAGGCAAGTGACATTGACTACGAACCCCTGTATGCAGCCCTGAAGGGTAGCACGGCCATGTTGTTCTGCAACACCGCCAATGTTCCCGCTAAGCTGCTGAAGGAGTATAAGGACAATAAGAAGGAAGTTCCCGCGCTGAAGGCTGCCTATGCCGAAGAGAGTATCTTCGTCGGTGCCGACAAGCTGGCTGAACTCTGTGCAATCAAGAGCAAGAACGAGCTCATTGCCGACGTTGTTGCCCTGCTGCAGTCCCCGATCAAGAATGTTGTTTCTGGTCTCAACGCCGGTGGCAAGATTCACGGTCTGCTTGACGCTATCGCTGAGCGTAACCAATAAGCGAAACTGATAACACTAACATTGTAAAACAAATTAAAATCTTAAATAAAAATGGCAGATATTAAAGCTATTGCAGAAGAGTTGGTAAACCTTACTGTGAAAGAAGTTAACGAGTTGGCACAAGTCCTGAAGGACGAGTATGGTATTGAGCCCGCTGCTGCAGCTGTTGCTGTAGCTGCTGGTCCCGCTGCTGGTGCAGCTGCTGCTGAGGAAGAGAAGACATCGTTCGACGTTGTCCTCGCCGAGGTTGGTGCTGCTAAGCTGCAGGTTGTGAAGGCTGTGAAAGAGGCTTGCGGTCTTGGTCTGAAAGAGGCTAAGGATCTCGTAGACGGCGCTCCCGCAACCATCAAGGAAGGTCTGTCGAAGGACGAGGCTGAGAACCTGAAGAAGGCCATCGAAGAGGCTGGTGCTAAGGTTGAGCTCAAGTAATCACTGAGCATTACACATTCTTTTTGAAAATATGGTTAGGATCTTCCCAGTCGGTGGGTCCTAACCTTTTTGTGTCTTTCGACGCATTTTTGCATGATAGGCGTCAGGCCTATTGCCCCCATAAGACCATTTTAGTATTATTCATTATCATAATATGGCTTCAAAGAAAAAAGTTGATACCAGAATTAATTTTGCCAGCGTGCATAATCCGATGCCCTATCCGGATTTTCTCGATGTGCAGTTAAAGTCTTTCAAAGACTTCCTACAGTTGGATACTCCGCCTGAGGAACGCAAGAATGACGGTTTGTATAAGGTGTTCGCCGAGAACTTCCCTATCACCGACACGCGTAATAATTTCGTTCTTGAGTTCCTGGACTACTTCATCGACCCGCCCCGCTACTCCATCGACGAGTGCCTGGAGCGTGGCCTGACCTACAGCGTACCCTTGAAGGCTAAGATGAAACTGTACTGCACCGACCCCGACCACGAGGACTTCGGTACTGTTACAAGCGATGTGTTCCTGGGCACGATTCCTTACATGACCAGCAACGGCACGTTCATCATCAACGGTGCCGAGCGCGTCGTCGTTTCGCAGTTGCACCGTTCGCCCGGTGTGTTCTTCGGACAGGGTGTACACGCCAATGGTACAGTGCTTTACTCAGCCCGCATCATCCCCTTCAAGGGATCGTGGATTGAGTTTGCCACTGATATTAATAATGTGATGTACGCCTACATCGACCGCAAGAAGAAGCTGCCTGTGACAACACTGCTCAGAGCCATTGGCTACGAACAGGACAAGGACATCCTTCAGATTTTCGACCTTGCAGAGGAAGTGAAGGTCAACAAAAAGAACATGAAGGAAGCCATTGGCCGCAAGCTTGCTGCACGCGTTCTGAAGAGTTGGAACGAGGACTTCGTCGATGAGGACA
>JAFYYO010000256.1 GCA_017557475.1 Bacteroidaceae bacterium | reverse complement strand
GGACGCTTCAGGAGGTCTTCGTCTGCCAGAGACTGATTCTCCCTTGCATCATCCATACGCCTTGCAGTCCAATCGTGCAGGGCATCGCTGATAGCCTTGCAGGGGATTTCTCCCTTTGTAGCATCCAACTTGTATGCCCATTCCTTGAGTTCTGCGTCACGCTGACGGTCTTCGTCGGTGTACTGGCGGTTCTCCATCATCTCGAAGTTGGAGTCGCCCATAGGCACAGCCGTAATACGACCATTCAATCCTGTGGCATAGTTGCCGACATTCACTTGCTTGTCCAGCGCATGTTTTGTGCCAGTATAGACTACATTGTAGTGCACTGGCCATTCGCCTACGATGCTTGTTGCCGACTTCAAGAGCGCGCCGTGAGGTTCGTTGTGGAAGCCCTTTAGCCATAGTGTGTAGAGAGCCGAGAAATAGCTCTTCTGCAACTGGCTGAGGGTGTTTTGCAGTTCGCTGTCGAACTGACTGATGTGCAGATATATTTCCTCGCCATCGATGATTTCCTTGGCATTTACCTCAGCATCACGAACGGCTGCAGCAGAAGCCTCGGAGGGCAGACAACGATAGATGCCTTTAGGTTCTGGAGTCTTGTTCTTTGCAGCACCATTGTTCTGCGAACGTTCCTGCTTCCAATTATTCAGAGCAATGATTTGTGCTTGGTCAGCCATCTTCACGGGCTCCATGAGAATCTCGTAAAGAGCTACAGCAAAACGCTTTCCAGAGCCTTGACGGCCAATGAGTTCCAAAAGATGATTCATACGGCAACGTTTGCCTGGAGCAGCCCAGAAGCTGTACCACATCCTAGTCATCAGGTTCATGCAGAACGCACCGCCCACAAAGAGTGCAGCAATGTAGTGCTTGCGTTGCAGACCATGACACAGAAGCTTCAGCAGAGGATAGTGCTTGAAGAACTTCTCTACCTTGCAACCTATGCGGTCTAAAGTGAAGACTATGTCATCGCCACCTGCAGTCTTGCAGCCAGTCTGCTTTTCCCTTGCTTCTGCTACGAGTTTCGTGTACTCACGCTTCACCACTTGCTTGATGGCTTGCTGCATCTCGCGTGAAGGGCGCAGTTCCGTGAGGCTTTCGCTCTCGCGCTTCTTCAGTTGTTTCTTTGCGGAGTCGACAATATCTTCAATCTCCTTCTCTCCACGCTCCTTGATGACGTCCTGCACCCAAGGAATCTGCAGCAGAACGTGCTTCACAAACGCCTCGTCACCATCGAGTAGTATCATGAGGTCGCTGGCAAGTTTCAGCGTTGCCTTGTGCCTGCTACCAACAGGCGCACCCTCAGGATAGATGGTGTTGATGAAGTCCAGAACATTGTGTCCGAAGACGTTCTGGTCGTAAGCCAGCACCTTTGTAGGCGGCGCCACCTGTGCAGCCAGTTCCTTGGCAGCGGCAGGAGACGATTTCGTCTCCTTTTCGCTGTCAAACTTGTTGTCGGGATTTGTGGGCTGAGTCTTGCCTTGTTGGTAGTCAGCCAAGAACTTTTCGTTAAAATCGCTCGTATGAAATAAATCCATAGTTGATAATATTTAGATGTTAAACAAATGTTCTTCGTCAACGAAGTAGATGTCCTCGCGGCGAGGGCAGTAGCTGATGCGTGTGGCATCAATACAGGAGTCGTCCACTACGGGTTTGCCTGTGCTTCCAATCATGCCCATAAGACCGAGGTCTTTAGCCAGGCAGATCTGGTTGTCCGCAATGTTGCCAAGCTCAGGACGAGCCTCGCATACGAGCCTCAGGCCATGACCCGAACTGGTCTTGTGAGCCAACCTTACTTGCCAGTGAAAACTCTCCACTTGCGTCCGTTTGTATATCTCAAAGGGGTCGCAAGGCAGCTTGTCCGCGTCGAACATGAACAAGCCTGAGAGTTGCTCTATTTCCGCAAGCCTGCGATACTGACCCATGAAGGCCGAAACACCGAAGATGAAGCAAGGCAGCCAGTTCTTTAGATGGGTTGCCCACTGAAGAAGCTTGTTTTCTAAGGGCAAATCTGCGAAGTACTTCTCGCTCTGCTTTTTCGTACAGAAGCGGGCAAAGTCCTTCTGTAGGGTGAAACTGTCCAGGGGCTTCCCCTCGGCAATGACTCCTTCTATAGCCTGTCGCATGCCTATCTTGAAGTCGACTTCTGGGCTGTCTACAGCATGGTTAAACACTTCGGGAGTGCAAGGAACGCACTTGCCCCAAAACTGGTTCTCTTGATAAACAAAACGATAATTCTGTTCCATATACATTATTTATTTATAGATTTGGTAATTTCGTTGCGGTAGCGACCGATGGTGCGGCCCATGTCGCCTTGCAGTTGCAGCAGTTGTCGCTCAATCATGGGATTGCACTCCAGGCGTGTGAGAATACAGACCTCGCCTTTCTCTGTATCGTGCCAGACCTTCAAGGTTGAGCCGTTGTCGTAGAGCATACGCCCCTGCTGATTGTCTGGAAGCGTAGGCTTCTCCTTGCGTTCACCCGCTGTAAGGTTGAGGAACTGCTGATACATCTCAGCCACGGGGTCTTCGCTCTTTGCGTCCACATTGAGGTGCAACGAGTAGGAACTTTCCTTTTCGCCCAGCGATTGGTAGAAACTGGAGTTGCCCAGCTGCTTCAACATTCTTCTATTAGATTCGCGTGTACCCGTAGGAATAAATTCAGCGTAGCCGTTATCCCACTTATTCATTTTGCCCTTCAGTGTTTCTGCGGGCTTCGTCTTTGGACGAGTCAAAAACTTTTCTGTAGCCATAACCTTTGCTTTTTATTTT
>JAFYYO010000028.1 GCA_017557475.1 Bacteroidaceae bacterium | reverse complement strand
TTGAAAACATAACGTGTAATGATGACCAACATAACGTGGAATGTTTGCCAATAACACGTGTGTTATACGCCAACAATACACTAGTTATTTGCCGATAACACGTGTGTTGTTTGAAGAGTTCACTTGAGTACAACGCGAGCACCGCACTCTTTCGCCAGTTCTTTGGAGAATTTCGTCTTTTCGTTGAACTCTTCCAGGAGTTGCTTATACCTCTCCTTGTCTGCTCTTACTTCAGGCTGCTTCATCTGCTCGATGATGTGATTCAGCTCTTGTTGCACAATACTGAGCTTGTAGCTGGCAATAAGACTGGGGACAATTTCATCGAGACGTTCCTCTGCAGAGGCTATCGTCTCCTTCTCTCCATCAGATGTGGTGAATACTGACTCCATTTCGAACAGCTTGCTCAACTCAACAGAATCAGTCCCAAGTTTGAGCGCAAGTTCGCGAATCTGCTCGTCAGGATGATTGATGAAATACTGCTCAGCCTGGAAGTTGGGCGTGTGTGCCTGCTCGACAGCCTCTTCGAGTATCTGCCTATAAATGGGCGTTTGTAGCTGGATGTCGTCGTCCTTCAGGCTAAGGGAAATGTATTCTGCCACAGAGAGCGGCACCTCCATTCCCTTTTCATCTTCAATGTAGCACATCACTTTCTCGCCGCGACGAATAATCATCTGAGCAAGAGAGGTTTCGTTGCCACTTGCAGCCTTTTCCTGACTCCCTACAGAAGATGAGGCTTGGGTGCGTGTTTCTGTAGCTTTCTCGCGTCCTTGGGATGAAGCAGTAGGGGCAGTCCTTTGCCCTTCAACAGCTGCTCTGATGAGCCTTTCGGGCATATTCAACTGCTGAGCTGCGTGACGGATGTAAATGGTGCGCTTTATCTCATCGGGAATGACTGCGATACTCTCCGCAACATTATGGATGAGACGCTCTTCGGCATCAGGTTCGCCCTTCTTGGCTCCGATGTCATGCGTCGCTTTATATGTGATGAAATCTACCTGATTCTCTTGCAAATACTGCTGATACTCAGTAGCGTTGTGCTTCTGAGCAAAGCTGTCGGGGTCGTCTCCATCGGGCAATAGGAGCAACTTGACGTTCATACCCTCAGCCAAAAGCATGTCAATGCCTCGCTCGCTTGCTTTAATGCCAGCATCGTCGCCGTCGAAGATTACGGTGATATTATTGGTGATGCGGTGGATGAGGTGAATCTGTTCGGGCGTAAGAGCAGTTCCAGAAGAAGCGACAACGTTTTCAACTCCTTGTTGATGCATCGCCATCACGTCGGTATAACCCTCCACAAGATAGCAGAGGTCTGCTTTGCGAATGGCTTGACGCGCTTGGAAGAGGCCGAAAAGCTCCTTCCTTTTACTATAAATAATACTTTCAGGCGAGTTCAAATACTTGACGGAAACGCCTTTGGTGGCTTTGTCGAGGACACGACCTCCAAAGCCTGCCACACGTCCGCTTGCAGTATAGATGGGCCAAATGACGCGTCCATAGAATCGGTCACGCAGCTCGCCTTTATCTTTCTTAATGCTCAATCCTGTGCCGACACTCAGTCGCGGCTCCATCTCGTTGGCGTTGTTCACGAGATAACGCTCTTGATAGCCTTCCTTCAACGCGTCCGCAGAAAGGGAAACCTTGCGGCTATCGGGACAGAAACCCACTTGGAACTTCTCCAAGATATCATCCCTGAAACCTCGATTTCGGAAATAAGCGAGGCCGATTGCTTTGCCGTCGGGCGTTTCCCAAAGCTGGTTCTTGAACCAATCACGTGCCCATTCGTTGAGGATGAACATGCTCTCGCGGTCGCCTCTCGACTGAATCTCTTCTGGCGTCAACTCCTTCTCCTCAATCTTGATGCCGTACTTCTTTGCAAGATAACGCAGAGCATCGGGGTAGGAGAGTTGCTCGTGCTTCATAATGAACCCAACAGGACTGCCGCCTTCGCCACAAGCAAAGCACTTGCAATAGTTGCGAGCCGGCGAAACCATAAACGAAGGTGTGCGGTCGTCGTGGAAGGGACAAAGCCCTTTCAGGTTGGAACCTGCACGCTTCAAGGTAACGAAGTCGGAGACAACGTCCACGATATTCGCGGCATCCAATATCTTGTCAACGGTAATGCGGTCAATCATGTTAGTTCAAAGTTCATAGTTATGGGTTCATAGTTCCTCGCTATCATCGAGGTCGAACTCGAAGTCGCCAAAGAACTCGGGCACTTCGTCACGGAAATCATCCAAGCTGCGTCGCTCTTTCTTTGTGGGACGTCCCGTACCTTTTGCTCTACCGACGAAGCCGCTAATCTTGCTCATCTCGAGGATTTCGTATTGTTCGGGCGCTGTAATGTTCTCCAGAATCTCGGGAATGAGCTTGGCTCCGACTCTTCTTTCAATGGGTTGAAGTACTCGGAAGCTGTAAGTGATGGGGGCTTTGCGAACGTCAATCACGTCGCCTGCCTTAATCATTCGGCTTGCTTTGAGTTGCGTGCCGCCCATGCTCACTTGCCCTTTCTTGCAAGCGGCTGCAGCGATGGTGCGCGTCTTGAAGATGCGTGCTGCCCAAAGCCATTTATCTATCCGAGCCTCAGTATTTGCCATTATTGTTCAGCAGTAATGCGACAGATGCTCACGACTGTCATCATCGCCTTTTCCATGCTCTGGATGGGAACGAACTCATGGCGTCCGTGGAAGTTCAATCCACCTGCGAAGATGTTGGGGCAGGGGAGTCCCTTGAAGCTAAGTTGAGCGCCGTCCGTACCACCTCTGATGGGCACGACGTCGCAGAATCCACAAGCTTCTTCGATTGCCTTCTTGGCGATATTCGTCACCTGAGGTTTGTCTTGCAATTGGCTCAACATATTATAGTATTGGTCCTTCACTTCAGCAGTCACAGTTCCCTGTCCGTATTTGTCATTCAACTTCTTTGCAATATCGAGAACAAACTGCTTGCGAAGCTTGAACTTTTCTGTGTCGTGGTCACGAATAATGTAAGAGAGTTGAGCCTCTTCAACGGTGCCGCTCATGCCTGTCAAGTGGTAGAAGCCTTCGTATTCTTCAGTTGTCTCAGGTTTCTCATTCCCAGGCATTAAGGTTTCAAACTCTGAAGCAATGATACAAGCATTCTTCATCTTGCCTTTTGCATAACCAGGATGCACGTTGCAACCCTTGACGAGTATCTTTGCGCTGGCGGCATTGAAGTTCTCATACTCAAGTTCGCCCACCTCGCTTCCGTCCATCGTGTATGCCCACTCGCAACCAAACTTCTCAACATTAAAGAGGTGTGCGCCAGCTCCAATCTCCTCGTCGGGATTGAAAGCGACGCGAATCTTGCCGTGCTTGATTTCGGGATGCGCCATCAAATAGGTCATCGCCGTCACAATCTCAGCGATTCCTGCTTTGTCGTCTGCTCCAAGGAGTGTGTGGCCGTCAGTAACGATGAGGTCTTCGCCGATGTGTTCCTCCAGTTCAGGGAACTGGTTGACAGTCGTTACGATGTTATGTTCTTGGCATAGCACGATGTCCGAGCCGTCGTAGTTCTCGATGATGCGAGGCTTGATGTCCTTGCCGCTGCAATCAGGACTTGTGTCCATGTGAGCGATAAAGCCGATTGTGGGAACCTTCTTGTCTGTGTTTGCAGGCAGAGTGGCATAGACATAGGCGTGCTCGTCCATCTCCACTTCTGTCAGGCCAAGTGCCTTCAGTTCGTCACGCAAGTATTCAGCCAAAGCAAACTGCTTCTCTGTGCTTGGGCATTGCGACTCGTTCTCTTCGCTGCTTTGCGTGTCGAAGCTAACATATTTGAGAAATCTGTCAACTAATTCCATAATTATAACTTTAATTCTAATCCCTAATCTCTAATCCAAATCACTTGTGATTATAATTACACATTGCGAACTGCATGCCGCTGAGGGCAAAGGCTTTGATGGCTTCGCAAGCCGTGAGAGCCTTCTCATCGACGATTTGCTCCTCTTCAGGCGTGAACTTGCTGAGCACGAAATCAACCTGATAGCCTTGCGGAAAGTCGCTTCCGATGCCGAAACGAAGGCGGTTGTAGCCTTGTCCTCCAAGCGTTTGGGCAATGTGCTTGAGACCATTATGCCCTCCATCTCCGCCACCTTGCCTTAATCGGATTGTGCCGAGAGGCAAACTGAGGTCATCTACGACGACAAGCATGTTCTCGACGGGTATCTTTTCCTGCAAGAGCCAGTAGCGAACTGCGTTGCCAGAGAGGTTCATGTAGGTCGATGGCTTAAGCAATACCAACTCTGCGTTCTTCACTCGCATGTGGCCTACGAAGCCGTAACGACGGTCCTCAAAAGCAGTATTGGACGCCTTGGCGAGGGCGTCCAATACTCTGAATCCGATATTGTGGCGGGTGCCATCGTACTCGGGGCCGATGTTACCCAAACCTACAATCAGGTACTTCATCTTACATTAACCATTTGCCCATTTATCATTACTTCTTGTAGGGCTTGAAGCATTACTCTGCAGCTTCAGCGGGAGCTTCAGCGCCTTCTTCAGTCTTAGAAGCGGCGCTCATGGCACTTCTGGTCATCTTAACCTGGCATACAACGACGCTGGGGCTTGTTACCAGTTCGAGACCTTCGAAACTGAGATCGGCCACCTTGATGGTCTTACCGAGCGTCAGGCCTGTTACGTCGATGTCGAGCTTCTCAGGGATTGCTGTATAAGGAGCACGAACCTTGAGTTTGCGCACGTTTGCAGAGAGCTTACCACCAGCACGAACACCTTCTGCCAGACCGTTCAACTTGATGGGAACTTCCATCACGATAGGCTTCTTCTCGGTGATTTCGTAGAAGTCGATATGCAGGAGTTTGTCAGTTACGGGATGGAACTGGAGCTCCTTCATGATAGCCTTGTATTCCTTACCATCGATGTTGAGGTTCACGCTGTAGATGTCGGGAGAGTAAACGAG
>JAFYYO010000255.1 GCA_017557475.1 Bacteroidaceae bacterium | reverse complement strand
TATAATATATTAATATATAATAACTTACGTTATACTACACCCCTGTCTGCAATGTGGATGGTGCTTAATGTCACATGTCACAATGTCACAATGTCACAAAATCACCTTGCATTGTGCATGATGCGGTAACCTACCAAACGGTCGTAGCGAGAGCCTTGCTGACGGTAATAGACCAGCACTTCGTATTCGTTCTCCGTCTCGAAGAAGTTGCCCATCGTTCGTTGCGTCAGGCCGTCCTTCTGGATGAATTCGTAGCTGTAGTAGCCTTGCTTCATGAGGATGGCTGCATGATACTGCTGATGGGCTTCGTCGTACTCCATCTTGCAGTCGGGATTGAAGGTCTGTCCGCTCCACCAGCCACTCACATACACATCGCCTCCTGGCAATCTTGGAGTGTCGAGGAAGAAGTGTACGACCACATATTCGGCCGTCGTCCAATCATCGTAATTGTCTGCGCTCCTGACCACATAGACGCCGTTCTGGTCCTCGAAATAGGTGTAGGAATGGTCGATTTGGGCAGGGAAAAGTGTGGCATGATAGTAAGGCTCGAACCAGTCAATGCGGTCCACTCCTGCATTCGTTCTATGGACGTCAAGAATCTCGAAGCGATGGTACTCATTGCCTGCAGGGAAGATGAGTTGGCGGTTGTGCGTGAACTCGATGCCATTGGCTTTGCGAACGTTTGGAACGAGACCTTCTACCCTACTCTCCCATCGACGATTCTGCATCACAATGACCTTCATTTCCTGTTCAGGATTGAAGACTTGCAGGTTGCCGAAGCCAATGGAGAGCGTCATTTGTTGGTGGCTGTTATTGAAGTCGATGTCTGTATTTGAACTCAGCTGAGCCACGATGCCCATTTCCTTCTCATAGATGCAGAAACGAGCCTCCAGAACGGGCACATCCTCTTCATCCTCCTCATATATGAGGACACGATAGTTGCCGCTCAGACGAAGCCGAATCTCTTTCGAAGGGATGCGAAGCCAGTAATGAGTGTAGATTTGAGTGGTGTTGAAGCTCTTCTCGAAGTCCTCGATAAGTTGGTCGTTCAGGCCTTCGAGGAAGTCACTCTCGAAAATTTCGTCAGTAGGTTGCCAATCCCAATCACAATGGTCTATGTGGTAGCGATAGCGCTTGTAGTCGTGGCTCATCTCGTCCCACTCGATACTGAGGCTTTGACGGCTTCCAAACGCGAGATATGGGGGCAAAGTCTGGTCGTCGTCAACAGTCAAGGTAAGGGTCTTGATGTTCTTGTTGAAGACCTGCTGAACCTGCGCTTTTGAAGACAACGGACAACAGACAACGGACAACAGAAGGATAAGCACTCGGAGGATGTTTCCCTCGTTCTTTGAGGGGTTACTCTCGCCTTTCAGGATGGGCAGTTGCCAATGATATTTGACGGCAAGGATGCGAATCAGGATGACGCTAAATGCACTCAGCAGAGCGCTTATTTCGACGCTCAATCCGAGCTCTACACAAGTAACGTATGCCAGTCCTCCAGCCACGCAGGCAAGGGCATAAATCTCGCTTCGGAAGATGAGGGGAACATCGTTCATCAGGACATCGCGAATGATGCCGCCTCCAGCTCCTGTAACTGCTCCCATCGTGATTGCCACCCAATATGGATGTCCGAAGTGCAGAGCTTTCTCGAGGCCGACAACATTGAAGAGCGCAAGTCCGATGGTATCGAAGATGAACCAAGTGTAGTTGTGATGGATGATGTATTTGCCGAACATTCCCACAGCCAGAACTGCGAGGGCACAGCAGATAAAATAGCTGCCATTGGTCATCCAGAAGGGATTGACGCCAAGCAAGAGGTCGCGAATGGTTCCGCCTCCAATTGCAGTCGCCATACCCACAATCCAAGCTCCGAAGATGTCGAATTGCTTGGTCGAGGACAATCGTACACCAGAAATGGCAAAGGCAAAAGTGCCGATGAACTCGATGATGACGAACGTTACAGGCAACCTCAAAGTGTCGCCCATGTCCTGAAGGATATGGATGAACCAGTCAAACATTTTATTCTACCAAACCAACTTTCGTCCACTCATCGAGAAGAGCCTGAGCATCTTTCTTTGCAGTCTCGGCATCCACTTCATATTCTTGGCAAAGCAGAGATGCCATCGTATCGGCATCAAAGTCTTTGTCGAAGATGTTATTCCAAAGGAAGGTAGCCGATTCGTTAAGGCTGATGACCTTGTTGAAGTCGATGTTTGCAATGCCATAAGCCACAATGATGTTCTCGCCACAAACTTGGCGGAGCTCAAATCCTTTCTTAATTCTCATCTTATTGCGTTATAAATGAATAGTAAATACTTTCTTATTGGTCTCAGCTTTCGCCACAATTTGATGCGACGAATGAGCTTTGGGTCGTCAGCTGAAATGGTGCGATTCGGGCGAATGTACTTAGTCACGACTCCGCTCACATCTTGCTCCAAGCATCGCTCCACTCCTTTTATGTTTCCATCGCCTTGAAGCGTGAGATTGTCGCCATGCTTCTCGATGATGCGATGCAAAACATAATGCCCTGGAGCAATCTGAGCAAGGACAGCATCTCCGACTTCGTATTTGTCGCGCTTCTCGAGGAAAACCCTGTCGCGAGTGTGCTCGATGAAAGGCCGCATGCTATAGCCTTTAACGAAGATGGCGTAGGGCTTGCCCTCGTTCAACATCTTCGAGACTTCACCCAGCCAAGCATCATTTGGCAACTC
>JAFYYO010000254.1 GCA_017557475.1 Bacteroidaceae bacterium | reverse complement strand
CAAGCGCTATCGTTTCTTCGACATTGGTACCGACCACTATTACTATGACGATTACGAGAACGAACGCGTCATCAACGAACTCTTTGAGAAGAGCTACAAGCCTGCTCTGCAGACCTTGCTCGACATGATTGCTGAGAACGGAAAGGCTTTCAAGGTGGCGTTCAGCATTAGTGGCGTTTCGCTCGAACTCATCGAACAATATGCTCCTGAAATGCTCGACCTGCTCGGACGTTTGGCAGCCTCAGGTTGTGTAGAGTTCCTTGCAGAGCCTTACAGCCACGGCCTCTCGTCTCTTGGGAACGTCGATAACTTCATAGCTGAGACGAAGCGTCAGGCAAAGAAAATCAAGCAACTCTTCGGACAGAACCCGAAAGTCTTCCGCAACTCTTCGCTCATCTACGACGACGAGATTGGTGCGATGGTGGCAGATATGGGATTCAAAGGCGTGATGGTGGAAGGCGCAAAGCACATCCTCGGCTGGAAGAGTCCGCACTACATCTATTCCTGTGCGATGGACTCTCGCCTCTCGCTTATCCTTCGCGACTACAAACTCTCTGACGATATCGGACTTCGCTTCAACGATGCATCTTGGTCGGAATATCCTTTGATGGCCGACAAATGGTTAAGTTGGGTTGCAGGTCTTCCCGAAGGAGAGAACGTGGTTGGCATCATGATGGAACTCGCTGCTCTCGGTTATTATCAGCCCCTCAGCAGTCACATTCTCGACTTCCTCCGTGCTCTGCCTAAACTTGCAGGAAAGATGGGCATTCAATTCGCCACACCTTCCGAAGTGCTTGCGAAGAACAAGCCCGTTAGCCCGCTCGAAGTCATTTATCCCGTCAGTTGGAACGACGAGGAGCGCGACACAAGCAGTATGCTCGGAAACGGCATGCAACGCGAGGCTTTCAACAAACTCTACGACGAGAATACCGTAGGTCGCATCCTTGCTTGCCGCGACCGTCGCATTCAGTTAGACTGGGACCGTCTGCAGGCTACCGACAACTTCCGCTTCATGACGACCAAGAACAACGGAATGGGCAACTATCGTGGCATCTACGATAGCGAGTACGATGCATTCACGAATTACATGAACATCCTGGGCGACTTCCTCAAACGCGTGAAGGATATGTTCCCCGATTCTGTGGAGAACGACGAGCTGAACAGCCTCTACACGCAGATTGCAAACATGGGCGAGGAACTCAGCGTCAAAGATAACGAGATAAGCCGCCTTCGTGCCCGCCTCAAGAAATTTAGCCCTGAAGAAGAGGAAGCACCAAAGGATGAGCCTAAGCCTAAGCCAGAGCCAAAGAAAAAGGCTCCAGCTAAGAAACCTGCGGCAAAGAAGGCAGAACCTAAGAAAGCAAAGCCAGCCCCTAAGAAAGCTCCAGCCAAAAAGAAGGCAGCTAAAAAGTGAGGAAAACCATTCCAATACTTAGCATAAGCGGTTCCGACAGCACCGGCCAATCAGGCATTCAAGCCGACATCCAAACCATTGCTGCCTTAGGAGGTTATGCGCTTACGGCAGTTACCTGCATAGACCCCCTCTCGACCTCCCCCTCTATGGAGAGGAGGCTTTCTTTGCCTTCTGATGTGGTGTTAGGGCAGGTTGAGGGCATCATCTCCACCTTTCATCCGAAAGCCATTAAGGTGGGGCTTGTGACGGATGCTGAGACGATTCGACTTCTGCGGAATGAGGTTATCGCGACCAACAGACTTGTAGTTGCTCCGGGTATATTTGATGCTGACGGAAGGCAGATGATTGATGACGAAGCCATCAAGGCAATCGCAAAGTATCTCATTCCTGAGGCGCTCCTTCTGATGCTTCGTTGCAAAGATGCCGAGAAGTTGCTTGGGCTTTCCATCAAGACCGACGATGATATGCTCGAGGCCGCAAAGCAATTAAGGGAGATGGGAGCAGAATGGGTGCTTCTTCGCGGCGGTCGTCACACAAAAGGTCGCCTTACTGCCCTACTCTTCGGTCAAGATAAGTGCCAATTCTTCTCATCCTATAACACAGAAGGTTGGCAAAAGCATGGCGTTGCAGGGGCTCTTTCTGCGGCTATTACCGTTCGTCTTGGAATGGGTGACGATGTGCCGACTGCTATCCGAAATGCTCACGATTTCATTCATTCGCAAGTTGTTTACGCGAAGGACACAGACGAGAAGAATCGTCGTTCTATCGACCTTTACAATGCCTTCGTTTCGCTTGTGGCAGAGCATTATCGCGAGGCTCATGATGTTTCTTTCTATGCTGACAAACTTTGCATCACAACCCGCTACCTCTCGCAGATAACGGACAACGTCGTCAGCAAGTCTCCGAAGCAAATCATCGCAGATTACTTGATGAGCGAGGCAAAAAGTTACCTCGATACAACTCGTCTAACCATTCAGGAGATTGCTGACAAGTTGGGCTTCTCATCGCAGGCTCTCTTCTGTAAGTTCTTCAAAAACCAAGCAAATGCCTCGCCAAGTGAGTATCGCGACAAATAAACATCCCATCCGTTTTATGGGGCATATTATTTTTTATACCCTCCGGCTTGTGATGTTGAACACGCCACGCCTAGTTGGTCAACTAGCCACGTCTAGTTTGCGAATTAGCCATGCCTAGTTTGCCAATTAGGCACGTCTAGTTTTATCATTTACCTTTCCAATCTCGGAGTTTATCTTTACCAAATGGGAACGGATGCTTGTCCGCTCCTTTTTCTTGCCTTACATTTGCAGCAGTTTTATCAAAAAGGAGAAACAAAATATGGAAGACAGGACTACTTTAAATCGCCAGTTGGCTCAGATGCTCAAGGGCGGAGTGATTATGGACGTGACAACCCCTGAACAGGCGCGAATCGCAGAAGCTGCGGGGGCTTGTTCAGTTATGGCTTTGGAACGTATTCCCGCAGACATTAGAGCTGCCGGAGGTGTAAGTCGCATGAGTGACCCCAAGATGATTAAAGGCATTCAGCAAGCCGTCACGATTCCCGTGATGGCGAAGTGCCGCATCGGACATTTCGCAGAGGCTCAGATACTCGAAGCCATCGAAATTGACTACATTGATGAGAGCGAGGTGCTTTCGCCAGCGGACGACATTTACCACATCGACAAGCGCAAGTTCAAGGTGCCTTTCGTCTGCGGAGCAAAGGACTTGGGTGAAGCATTACGTCGCATCAACGAAGGCGCCACGATGATTCGCACAAAAGGAGAGCCTGGTACGGGCGACATCATACAGGCTGTCCGCCACATGCGCTTGATGCAGAGCGAGATACGCCGTCTTGTATCGATGAGTGAAGATGAACTTTACGAGGCAGCAAAGCAGTTGCGAGTGCCTTTCGATTTGGTGAAGTTCGTTCACGAGAACGGCAAGCTGCCCGTCGTAAACTTTGCGGCTGGAGGTGTAGCTACGCCTGCCGATGCAGCCCTGATGATGCAACTCGGAGCAGAAGGCGTATTCGTGGGCAGCGGCATCTTCAAGAGCGGCAATCCCGAGAAGAGGGCTCAAGCCATCGTGAAAGCGGTAACGAACTACAACAATCCGAAGATACTTGCCGAACTCAGCGAAGACCTCGGCGAAGCGATGGTGGGCATCAACGAGAGTGAAATTGAGTTGCTGATGGCAGAAAGAGGGAAATGAAGATTGCGATATTGGCCTTACAAGGAGCATTTGCTGAGCACGAGCAGATGCTAAAGAGTCTTGGCGTGGAGA
Organism: Bacteroidaceae bacterium; assembly: GCA_017557475.1. Next base: position 109 of record JAFYYO010000254.1, on the reverse strand, counting down.
CAAAACTCATAAGAAACTTAGAGGATTTGCCCCCCTCTAACTCCCCCCTAAAGGGGGAGAACAAAAAAGCCTCCCCTTTAGGGGGAGGTTGGGAGGGGTCCGGTCTTGT
>JAFYYO010000253.1 GCA_017557475.1 Bacteroidaceae bacterium | reverse complement strand
TTCTGCTTCAGCAGGTCGAGAACGGATTCGGGACAGTAGCGACGGTTTGCCACAATACGGAACATATACTCGCGGAACCATTCGTCGGTCATCATGATGTAGCCGTTCATGCCGCTGTCGGAACCCCAACTGTTCTCCACCTTCCACTTCTTCGCCTTGCCTTCGCCGTCGAGGTCTACAGCCATCAAAGTCATGGCGTGCGTGCTTCCGCTGTCGAAGGTCTGGATGCGCTGCTTCTTGTTCATGCCGAAGGTTGTTCCCAAGAGGCTTCCGTAGTCGAAATTCTTGAGGTCGGCTATGCCGGTAGAGCGGTCGAGGAACTTGTTCACGTCGCAACTGAAATAGATCTGGCAACTGTCCTTCAGAGAAGCGATAGCGATGCTCTCGAGGTCTTCGATGGGGATGTTGACGTAGAGCCAGTTGTGACCGTCGTAAACGTGGCGGTCGTAATCTATCTCATAGACCTTGTTGTAAGGCCTGCTCGGGTCGTTCATCAGCATCACATAGTCCTTGTTGAGGTCTTCGCCTTCCTCGATGCAGTAGGTCTTGAAGAACTCCTGCGGCGTATAGTTCTTCCCCTTCCAAGTGAACTTCGTTGGAGGAATGCCGTAAGCCATTACAAGCATCTTATACACGGTACCGAGTTGCTCTACCTTGAGCGCCTCGAGCTGCTTCTCGTTCATGCCTGCCTCGCTCTTCTCGCGAAGCGTAATGCCAAACTCGCGAAGCTTCCTCTTCAGGTGTCCACAGAACTCGCTCGTACTATTGCTGACGTATGTTTCGGGCATGATGTCGGCAGGAATCACGCCATACTTTGTTGCGAGGTCAGCCACACCAGTATAGGTGCCGCCATCGGAGAGCGGATGTTGGAAGAGCCAACGCACCATCTCGCTGTCGACGGGCTGTTTCCTGGTGTCGATAATGCCCTGCAGGAAGAGGTTGCTCTTCTCCAGCTGGTCGTAGAAGAAGAGGTAGCACTGACTGAGGACGAGGTTCTTAGTGTCGAGCTTCTTCATCGCTCTGCCTCTTAAGACGTTCAAGCCCGTAAAGAGCCAGCAGCGTCCACTGCTCTTCTGGTCGGTGATGCCCGTGTTCTTGATCTCGATGCCGAAGTTCTTGTCCTTCGCTCCAGCATTCTCCTGATTGATGGCCATCTTAGCGATGCCGACGTTGCTGATGGCATTACGGAGGGCCTTCTCTGCGGGAGTTCCCGTGTAACTGCCTTCGAGTTTCTTGAGCACATCAGGCGTAATGCTTGTCTGCGCATTCACAGCCATGCAAGCAAACGCAACAATAAGACTTAGAATACCTTTTTTCATATCTTTCTTTGATTAATTGCGCTGCAAAATTAGGAAAAATAAATGAGACTGCAAAAAAGAAAGCCCCGAAACTTATTCGAGGCTCCTATTCTGTGTCAAAAAGTCTTCACTCCACCAAGAGTTTTTGTCCACCAACGATGTTGATGCCTTTTTGAAACTTGTTCAAGCGCTGACCAGCGAGATTGTAAATGGGAGCCCCCTCTTCCGTCTCCCCGAGGGGAGAAACAATTGAGGTGACATCGTCGGGGTTGAGGAGGATGCAGTCGGGCCTTTCGCTGTATTCGCTCAGGTTGAGATATACTTTGTTCTTTGCCAGCGATGTGCCGACGTCTTGAGGATAGAAGCCTTGGAAGCCGTTTTGCTCTGCCAGGCAATAGATGGTATTCGCTTGAGCTACGTCGAACGAAGCGGTTGTGGCCTTCAGCATATTGTCTGTGAGTGTGGCAGAGGTCTTAGTGACAGGAATCTGGTAAGTGCCTGCACCATTGTCTGAACGGACGATGACTGCTTCGCCGGCAGGCACGATGCTTACTTCCTCTTTGATGGCATACGCGATTCTTTCGCCCTCGATTCCCGTGATTTTATATGCTTCAACGTTTGTGCCTGTGAAGTCCACGTTATGCCCGAGTGCAACAAAGGTGTGCCACTTGTCGCTCGTGAGCTTAAGAGAAGCCTTGGTGGCTTCGATACACAAGACGCCGCAGTCGAAGTAGGCTCCTCCTGTGAACTGCTTCACCTGAACAGCAAGGACGTTGCGCCCAACATTCAGCCTGGAGGAAAGGATGCTGACGATTCGATAGTCGCCTATCCATCCCTCTTGACTATCGAGCTTCCTTCCATTGAGATAGACTACGTAATCATCATCGTGACGGACATAGAACTTATAGGTATCAATTGATGGATCGTGGTCAACATAGAACTCGCGACGGATAAAGATGCTGTTGTTCGTGCCATCCCAAAGCGAATAATAAGGCGCATTGGTGCCTTCGGAGGCAGTTGGAAAGCGTTTTGTCTCCCATCCAGAGTCGTCAAAGTCCTCTCTAAACCATCCTGTAGGTCCTGACTGAGTAGTGCTTTCCTTACGGAAGAATTTGCCTTCCCACATCATATCACATCCCTTTGGAGCTACAAAGAGGTTGCCGCTCTCGTCGTAGATGGGGTCTCCCTGCTTGGACATCGTATAGCGGAAGTTGTGGTTGATGAGTTCTTTCGTGAGGCTCAAGCCGTAGTAGCCCGAGTTGTCACCATCGCAACAAAAGTCCATAAAGACAAACCCTACAGGACCATTGTAGTTGCCCGAGGAGAGAAGTCCCTGCAAGTATGGATTGCAAGCCTCAGCGTTGGCTTGGCAGGCAGCGTTAGTGCCCGTCCCCTTATAGCCGGCTGCCCCGTTGTCGACCCATGTATAATTGTATTTGCCGGCAAGTTCAGAGCTCTTGGTAAGCATGGCGAGTATGGCATTCTTCTTGTCGTTGACATCGGAATACTCATAATAGCCCTGCACCCACCACGAGCACTTGTATGAGCTGGGACCGTAACAATGGCCGCCAAGCATGTTGTTGATGTCGGACTGATTGTCGCGCAGGTCAACCAATCTGCCTCCGTACATAGGCTCATCGTATGCGTCTCGACTGATGAAGAGAATCTTTCCGCGAGCCTCGCCAACGGTGAGATTGGGACGGAAATCCACGAGATGGTCTTTGATGGAAGCAAGGCTTGTCTGCAACATGGAGGCGAAATTTGTATCACTATCATCAGCCTCCACCTCATGTCGAATGGTCACGACACAGAACTCCGACGGATGCGCGTCCACATAAGCACAGAGTTGCTGCATGATGGTATTGAAGTCGAAACTGGTGACAAGGATGCCGTGACAGATGGTCAGCTTATTGTTCTTTACGGCAGGACGCAAGTCGAAACCACGGACACCCAAGGGCAACATCTCCTGCACCGATTTCGACTGCACCTTTCCAGCGAAGAGGGCGCCGAAAGCACTTCCCCCCGAGAAAGAACTGCAGCAAGCGTCGTGTGCCCCAGGGATGGAGAGCTGGCAGATGAAAGCATTGTCGTCAAGTTGAGCCATCCAGTTCTGATAGTCAGTCACCTGCGACTTTACATTCAAACTGACCACAAGAGCAAAGAGATATAGTATAATCTTTTTCATGATGACATTTATTACGTAAGATGACGCAAAATTACTGAAAAAGTTCTTTCGTTGCAAGGGAAAGGCAACGTTTTTTGCTTTTCATGAGAATCAATACTCTTCCACCAGAGTTTTTGATATAGTTTAGATTGTCACCAACGTTGAAGTTCCTTTGGAATAGAATGGCCGAGTAAAAATCTTGAGAAAGCAGGATCTTTTGTGAAAAAGTGGTTCCGTTGCAGGCTCTCTGTGTTTGAATTTCTAACACGCCACGCCTAGTTGGCCAACTAGGCACGTCTAGTTGACGAATTAGGCACGTCTAGTTTGCCAATTAGCCGTGTCTAGTTTTTCAACGACCCTGCAGTCGTTCGTAAGCGCTCTGCAGATGTTTTTTCTGCTAAGCGCGACAAGTTTTCGAAAAAAGTCGTATCTTTGTCCTCGCTAAATGCGATTTATGATGGAAAGGAGCAAGGAAATCTGTCGGGTGACGCTGTGGGGTGGGGTGATGAACGCCTTGCTCGTGGCCTTCAAGTTCGTGGCTGGTATCATGGGGCATAGTGCCGCGATGGTGGCCGATGCAGTCCATTCGCTCTCGGATTTCGTGACGGATATCATCGTCCTCGTTTTCGTCCGTATCAGTGGAAAACCCAAAGACAGTTCGCACGACTACGGGCACGGCAAGTTCGAGACGCTGGCGATGACCTTCATAGGTTTTGCTTTGCTGGTTGTTGCGATAGGTATCGTCTATGGAGGCTTGCAGAAGATTGCGGCTTGGGCTGGTGGCGAGCAGTTGAAAGCGCCAGGTTTGCTTGCTCTGGGTGCTGCTCTTCTGTCTATCTTCATCAAAGAAGGGACTTTCCGCTACTCGATTAGGAAGGCGAGACAGCTGGATTCGCAGGCTCTGGAAGCTAATGCCTGGCACCATCGCAGCGATGCCCTGTCGTCGATTGGGACGGCTCTGGGCATAGGTGGAGCCATCTTCTTAGGGCAGAAATGGGCTGTGCTCGACCCGGCAGCCTCAGTCATCGTGGGTCTCTTCATTTTGAAAGTGGTCTTTGAACTGCTGAGGAGCGGCTTCGGAGACCTTACAGAACAATCGCTTCCAGATGAGGTGGAGCAGGAAATCTTGCAGTTGGCAGGCTCTGTCCCAGGAGTTGTGGAGCCTCACGATCTGCGTACTCGCCGCATCGGCAGCCATTATGCCATCGAGTTGCACATCCTCATGGACGGCAACATTCCGCTCTTGGAAGCTCACGACAGGGCTTCGGAAGTGGAGGATCTGCTAAGGAAGCGATATGGCGAGGAAACGCATGTGGTGGTGCATGTGGAGCCTATTGCGAGTTAACAGTTAATAGATAAGAGTTAATAGATAAGAGTTATACCTCATCCCTCAACCCTCAGCCCTCAGCCATCAGCCCTCTATCCATTTCACCCATTTCCCCTCCCTGCTGTAACCTGAGGCGACCATGGTCTCGATGAACTGGAGTCCACGAACGCCGTCGTAAACATTCGGGAAGTCGAGATATTCGGGCAGAGGCGTCTCTCCCACAGATTTAGCACGGATTGTCTTGGCGAAGTTGCGATAGATGTTTGCAAAGGCCTCGATGTAGCCTTCAGGATGTCCGCCAGGAGTTCGTGTGTTCCATTTTGCCAAATCGCTCATGTATCCGTTGCCTGTTCGGATGATTTCGGCAGGTCGGTCGGCCCATCTTGCTATCATGGTGTTCGGTTCCATCTGCTGCCACTCGAAACCTCCCTTTTCACCATAGACGCGGATGACAATCCTGTTCTCCTCGCCTGCAGCAATTTGAGTGGCATGAAGCACGCCTTTGACGCCATTCGTATAATGCAGTAAAGCCGCGGCATCATCGTCGTTGGGACGCCCTTCAACAAAGGTGTTGAGTTCGGCACAAAGTTCCGTCACTTTCTCGCCTGTGACGTATTCCGAGAGATGCCAGGCATGCGTGCCGATATCGCCTATACAACCTCCCTTGCCAGCCTGATTGGGGTCGGTTCGCCAGCCAGCATTATTGCCGCCTTCCAACTCGATGCGACGAGAGAGCCAGCCCTGCGTATATTCCACATAAACGCGTCTCAACTTGCCGAGCTGCCCCTCAGCAATTCGCGTCTTCATCTCCTTGATGGCAGGATAGGCAGAATAGGTGTGGGTCAGAGCAAGCGTTAGTCCCGTCTCTTCCACCTTCTCCTGAAGCTTCAGAGCCTCTTCCAAAGAGAAAGTCATCGGCTTGTCCAGAACGACGTCGAAGCCCAAGTCGAGCGCCAGAGCAGCCTGTTCATAATGTACTTTATTGGGTGTGACGATGGCCACAAAGTCCATGCGTTCCCCCTTCGGCAGAGAAGCCTCTTTCCCCAGCATCTCCTTGTAGTCGCGATAGATGCGTTCCTCGGGAACATGCCAGGCTTGTCCTGTGGTCAGGGACGTCTGATAGTTGCGGCTAAAGCATCCGCAAACGAGTTCGATATCGTTCTCCATCAATGCTGCTCGCAGATGGATGGGGCCAATCATGGCGTTTCCGCCTCCGCCAATCATGCCCATTCTGAGTTTTCTTTCTTTCATGATATGGTTAATATGGTTTGTTAGTTCCGATTTCTTCTGCAAAGATAAAAAAAAGATTAGAGATTAGGGATGAGGGATTAGAGATTTTTTTGTAATTTTGCAGTCGGATTATCAGCTATGTAATAGGCTATGACCTGTTTGAGACATTTATTACTGGCATTTATCTTCATGATTTCCACTTTCGGACAGGCCGAGGAATGGAAAGGACAGTTTCTGACGTTGGAGCATCACCAGAGCCGCCCCAACACGTGGATGCTTTGGCGCAAAAAGGCAAACATAGCGAAAGTGCCGGCTTCGGTAAAAGCAAAGATAGCGACGGACTCGAAATACTGGCTCTATATCAATGAGCAACTGGTCGTCTTCGAAGGCGGACTGAAACGTGGTCCGGCTCCCAATAGCAGTTATTATGACGAGGTGGAGATAGCTCCCTATCTGAAGTCTGGCGAGAACCTGATAGCTGTGCTGACCTGGTACTTCGGGCTGAATGGTTTCAGTCATGTCAGCAGCGGAACGGCTGGCTTGCTATTCGATGCCCGGGCAGAAGGAGTGGACATCTGTTCCGACAAAACGTGGCGAGGGGCCGTTTATGGCGCTTATGGCGAGACCGACGCGCCCAAACCCAACTATCGCATCTCCGAGAGCAATATCCGTTTTGATGCTTTGAGAGAGGAACAGGGTTGGTACAAAAACAGCTACACATACAATCTGGAAGAAGTGCTGCCCGTCGATGTGGAGAATTGCACGTTGGGAAAGTTGGTAAAGCGGCCTATTCCACAATGGAAAGACTTTGGGCTTCGGGATTACGTAAGTACGGAGGAACGCGGCGACACTCTGGTTTGTCGTCTGCCCTACAACTGCCAATGCACCCCTTATATGCGGCTGAAATCGTCCGAAGATGGCCTGCTTGTCAAGATTCAGACAGACGTCCACATGATAGGCGGCTCGGCCACTCCCAGATGCGAGTTCATTACCCGCAAAGGCGAACAGGAGTATGAGAACTTCGGATGGTTCAACGGCCACGAGGTGTGGTACATCCTGCCCAAGGGCGTGGAGATGGAGGAGGTGAAATTCCGCGAGACAGGTTATGGATGTGACTTCGTGGAACCCTTCCGATGCGACGACCCATTCTTCAATGAATTGTGGATTCGTGCCCAGCGTACTCTATATATCACGATGAGGGACAACTTCATGGACTGCCCTGACCGCGAGCGAGGACAATGGTGGGGCGATGCGGTGAACGAACTGGGCGAGGCTTATTACTCTCTTAGTCCCGAGGGTGCCCAGATGGGATTCAAGGGGCTGAACGAACTTTTCAACTGGCAGCGTGCAGATGGTGTCATGTATTCGCCTGTTCCGGCAGGAAACTGGAACAAGGAATTACCTTCTCAGATTCTGGCTACTTGCGGATGGTACGGCATTTATACCCAATGCTTCTATGGCAATGATTTCTCGGTAGCAAAGACTCATTACCCTCGTCTGCATCGTTATTTGCATGATGTCTGGCAGACAGATGTCGACGGTCTTGTCCTTCTGCGGCGGGGCGACTGGTTCTGGGGTGACTGGGGTGACAATATCGACCAACTCCTCCTGCAGAATTGCTGGTACTATCTGGCTTTGAAGAGCGAACTCGAGTTTGCCAAAATATTGGACAAGATTGACGATGTAGCTTTGATAGGCGGCATGATGAGGAAGATGGAGGAGAACTTCGACAAGCGGTTTTGGAAGGATGGCGTGTACCGTTCGCCCGACTATACGGGCGAGACCGACGACAGGGGAAATGCCCTCGCAGTCGTGTCAGGCCTTGCATCGGAAGATAAATACCTGGCTCTGACGGAATGCTTGACAAAGGAATACCACGCCAGTCCCTATATGGAGAAATATGTATTGGAAGCCCTGTTCCAGATGAATGCTGCCAATCAAGGATTGGACCGCATACGCAAACGCTACAAGCCCATGCTGGATTTCCCAGGGCTAACAACATTACCGGAAAACTGGATGCCCGAAGGAACCAAACCCAAGCCGGGCGAACCGATGGTAAACTCATGCTGGGGAACATATAATCACGGGTGGAGTGGCGGCCCTTTGACCATCTTGAGCCAGAAGGTTTGCGGCATCGAGCCGACATCGCCTGGGTTCAAGACCTTCCGCATCCGTCCCCAACTGGGATATCTGAAAGAGGCTTCATGCACCATCGAGAGCGTCAGCGGCAAGATTACCGTAAGCATCCGGAAGAAGGGGAAGAAGCTGGAAATCTCGACCCTTATACCTGAAGGCTGTACGGCAGAGGTAGTCTTCCCCAATGGAAGGACGAAGACGTTGGAGCAAGGTTGGCATCAGGTTATGAATTAGAAGTTAAGAGTTAAAGTTAATATACATAATGAAAAGATTATTATTTATTCTGTTTGCTTTTATTGGCATGCAACTTAGTGCGCAAGATATGGCGCTTTACAAGAAGGTGATTAAGGAGATAAGCTCCTCGAAGTATCAAGGTCGCGGTTATGCGAAGGGCGGAGCCAACAAAGCGGGCAAGTTCCTCGAAAAGGAGTACAAGAAAGCTGGCGTGGACGAAGTCGTTTGTCAGCCTTTCACGCTCGACATTCAGACCTTTGCCGGCAAGATGGAGGCAAGATGTATGATGGAAGATGGAAGATGGAAGACGTTGACGCCCGGAGTTGACTTCTCGATGCGTGAGTATTCGCCTGGTGTGAAGGGGGAGTTTCCTGTCTATCATGTTGATACGCTCAACTTCGATGCCGACAAGATGTTTGCCGACCTTGCTAAGCCGGAGTATGCGAACTGCTTGGTGGCTTGCGAGTTTTGGTTCACCTACAAGCATCGCGAGGCTTTCTCCCGTCTGCAGAAAGCAGGCGAATGCCAGAATGCTGGCCTCATCTATACTTGGGAGTCGCCGATTAAGTTCTTCAAGGCTTATGGCCATCGAGTTGTGGACAAGCCCATCGTTTGGGTTACGCCGGAGGCCATCGAGGGAGTAAAGCGCGTCAAACTCAATGTCGATGCGAAGTTCCTGAAGGATTACGAGTGCTTTAATGTCATCAGCAAGATTGAGGGACAGAGGCACGATAGTTGTTATGTCTTCACCGCCCATTATGACCATCTCGGCAACCTCGGCAAGAAAGTCTTCTATGCCGGAGCCAACGACAATGCTTCCGGCACAGCCACGCTTGTCACGCTTGCTGCCTACTATGCAAAGCATCGTCCCAAGTATGATATGTACTTCCTGGCTGTCTCGGGAGAGGATGCCAACCTGCGCGGCTCGACCTATTTCGTGGAGCATCCAACAGTGCCTCTTGAGCAGATACGTTATCTCTTCAACATCGACATGATTGGCGACAACAGCCCTGTGCAGTATTGTGAGGTGAGCGACGAGGGCATGAAAGCCTTCCCTCTCTTCGAGAAGATAAACAAGGAGAAGCAGTACTTCAAGTCTCTCCACAGAGGCGACCTCGCAGCAAACAGCGACCATTATGTGTTCGCGGTCCGTCATGTGCCCTGCATCTTCCTCGAGAACGAGAAGGGCGATGCCTTCCAGTATTACCACACCATCTTTGATAACTGGGAGCACGTGGTGACCGACAGCTACGAGCCAGTCTTCCGTCTCGTCCGCGACTTCGTGGAGCAATACTGAGGAGATAAGAGTTAATAATTATTGAAATGTTTGCCTAATTCAAAAGAAAGCCGTATTTTTGCACGGATTTTATAAAAGTGTGCAAAAACAAACGATAAATAATATGAGTTTAAAGATTGTTGTACTTGCCAAGCAAGTACCTGACACGCGCAACGTTGGGCCTGATGCTATGACGCCGGAAGGTACCGTCAACCGTAGCGCGTTGCCTGCTATCTTCAATCCCGAGGACCTCAATGCCCTCGAGCAGGCTTTGAGACTGAAAGACCAATTCCCTGGCACGACTGTTACCGTCATTACGATGGGCCCTGGCCGTGCTGCAGAGGTGATTCGAGAAGCGATGTATCGCGGAGCAGATGGCGGTTATCTGCTTACAGACCGTGCTTTTGCGGGTGCCGACACACTTGCCACAAGCTATGCACTCGCGACTGCCATCAAGCATGTCTGTCCCAATGTTGACCTCATCATTGGTGGTCGTCAGGCCATCGACGGCGATACGGCTCAAGTGGGTCCGCAAGTTGCTGAGAAGCTGGGCTTGAATCAAATCACTTATACCGAGGAAGTGCTTAGCCTCAAAGACGGCAAGATTACCGTCAAGCGCCATATTGATGGCGGTGTGGAGACAGTCGAGAGTCCTCTTCCTTGCGTTTTGACCGTCAACGGAAGCGCGGCTCCTTGTCGTCCTCGCAATGTGAAGCGCGTCATGAAGTACAAGCGTTGCCTCGCTCCAATGGAGTTGGCTCCTGAGACAATCTTCTCCGACCTTCCATACGCATCTGAATATGAGAAGAAACCTTACCTGAAGCTCGGTCAACTGAGCTGTGCCGACGTGAACGCCGACCTCAGTCAATGTGGTTTGGCTGGCTCGCCAACTAAGGTGAAGAACGTAGAGAATATCGTCTTCAAGGCGAAGGAAAGTAAAGTATTAACCGGCAGCGACGAGGATGTGAACGGTCTCATCCAGGAACTCCTCGCAAGCCATACAATCGGATAACGCCCTATGAATAGTGTATTTGTTTATTGCGAGCTTGAAGGCACAAAGGTGGCCGAAGTAAGCCAAGAGCTTCTGACCAAAGGCAGGAAGCTGGCCAATACGCTTGGCGTACAACTCGAAGCTGTGGCTGCAGGCTGTGGTATTACAGGAAAAGTGGAGGCTCAGATTCTTCCTTATGGCGTCGATAAGCTTCATATCTTCGATGCAGAAGGCCTCGCTCCCTATACGAGCAAGCCTCATACTGCAGTCCTCGTGAACCTCTTTAAGCAGGAACAACCGCAGATTTGTCTGATGGGTGCTGACGTCGTAGGTCGCGACCTCGGTCCTCGCGTCTCTTCTGCTTTGCATAGTGGACTGACTGCGGACTGCACAGCTCTTGAGATAGGTCCTCATGAAGACAAGAAGAATGGCAAGACATACGAGAACTTGCTCTATCAGATACGACCCGCTTTTGGCGGCAACATTGTGGCTACCATCGTCAATCCCGAGAACAGACCGCAGATGGCAACTGTTCGCTCTGGCGTGATGAAAGCAGAGATTCTCGACCCGAACTACAAGGGCGAAGTCATCATAGAAGATGTGGCGAAGTTCGTTCCCGAGGCAGAGTATGTGACGAAGGTGCTCGACCGTCATGTTGAGGCTGCCAAGAACAACCTGAAAGGTGCGCCCATCATCGTCGCAGGCGGCTATGGCGTTGGTTCTAAGGAAGGCTTCGAGCAGCTCTATGAACTGGCAAAAGTTCTTCATGCAGAAGTTGGTGCCAGTCGTGCAGCTGTGGATGCAGGTTTTGCCGACCACGACCTGCAGATTGGTCAGACAGGCGTCACCGTTCGTCCGAAAGTGTATATCGCATGCGGCATCAGCGGTGCCATACAACATGTGGCAGGCATGAAGGAGTCGGGCATCATCATATCCATCAACTCAGACGAGAATGCGCCCATCAACACGATTGCCGACTACGTCATCAACGGCACAGTAGAAGAGGTCGTACCAAAGTTGATAAAGTATTACAAGCAAAATTCGAAGTAACATGGCTAACTATTATAACGACATAAAAGAGATTCAGTTCGAACTGAATAACAGCGACTTGATGTCTCGCATCGTAGAGCTCAAGGAACGCAACTTCGAGGATAAAGACCAGTACGACGAGGCTCCGCAGGACTTTGCGGATGCGATGGACACTTACGACAAAGTGCTTGACATCGTTGGCGACATCACTGCAAATGTGATTGCGCCTAATGCTGAGGCTGTCGATGCCGAAGGTCCTCATCATGAGAACGGTCGTGTGCGCTATGCTTCGAAGACCTACGAGAACCTCGAAGCTATGATTCAGGCAGGCATGAACGGTATGACGATGCCTCGCCGATATGGTGGCTTGAACCTGCCTGTAACGGTCTATACGGCTGCCAACGAGATTGTCTCCACTGGCGACGCTGGTTTCGAGAACATCTGGAGCCTGCAAGACTGCATCGAGACGCTCTATTGCTTTGGCAACGAGGAACAGCGCGAGAAGTACATTCCTCGCGTCTGCAAAGGTGAGACGATGTCGATGGACCTCACCGAGCCTGATGCCGGCAGCGACCTTCAGAGCGTCATGCTCAAGGCAACCTTTGACGAGGAGAACAACTGCTGGCGTCTGAATGGCGCAAAGCGCTTCATCACTAACGGCGACAGCGACATTCACTTGGTGCTTGCACGTAGTGAAGCAGGCACAAGAGACGGTCGTGGCCTCTCCATGTTCATCTATGACAAGCGCGACGGAGGCGTCGATGTGCGTCGCATAGAGAACAAACTCGGCATTCATGGCTCACCAACCTGCGAACTTGTCTATAAGAACGCGAAGTGCGAGCTGTGTGGTGACCGCAAGCTTGGTCTTATTAAATATGTAATGTCATTGATGAATGGCGCTCGTCTCGGCATTGCTGCTCAGTCGGTAGGCCTCTCTCAAGCGGCTTACAACGAAGCCATTGCTTACGCTCGCGACCGCAAGCAGTTTGGCAAAGCCATCATCGAGTTCCCCGCTGTGGCTGAGATGATTAGCAACATCAAGGCGCGTCTCGATGCCGGTCGTGCTTTGCTCTACCAGACGGCTCGCTATGTTGACATCTACAAGGCTCTGGAGGACATCGCCCGTGAGCGCAAGTTGGAGCCCGAAGAGAGGGCAGAGCTGAAGCAATACAGCCGTCTCGCTGATGCCTTCACACCTCTTGCCAAGGGCATGAACAGCGAGTATGCCAACCAGAATGGCTATGATTGCATCCAGGTTCATGGTGGCTCTGGCTTCATGCTCGAGTATGCTTGTCAGCGCATCTATCGCGATGCACGCATCACCTCGATATATGAAGGAACGACTCAACTTCAGACGGTTGCTGCCATTCGCTATGTGACCAATGGATTCTATGCTCAGGTCATCGAGGAATACGAGCAGTTGCCCGTTGCTGCAGAACTCGAGGGAACAAAGGCTCGCATTAAGGCTATGGCCGAGAAGTTCAATGCTTGCACTGCAGCTGTCAAGGAAGCAGCCGACCAGGATCTGCACGACCTCTGTGCTCGTCACCTTTATGAGATGGCAGCAGACGTCATCATGTGCCACCTCTTGATGCAGAACGCTACAAAGGCTCCCGAGTTGTTCGGCAAGAGCCTTCAGGTCTATGTGAATCTTGCAGAAGCCGAAGTGGAGAAGCACTACAAGTGGTTGCAGGGGATGAGCGTCGGCCAACTCGACAACTATCGTAAGGAATAAGGAGGCAACTACTCTTTCCGCGTGAACATAATTGCTGCCAGCTAAACTTGTTAGTCGGCAGCAATTTTTCTTTTAGCTACATTTCTTTCTCTGCTTAGCCACAGATGATTCTTGCAGCGCAGGTTGCGTTCCTACAATCGCAAGTTGCGTCGCTAGAATCGCAGGTTGCGTTTTTACAATCGCAGGTTGCGTTTCAAGAATGAATCGTAGCATGGGGATGAATTCTGCTCCATGCGTTGCTTTATAAAAGGAGATGTTTTTTGCTTTTTGTCTTTGCCGTTAGCATATAAAAAAGTAACTTTACGCTCGGAAAGGCATAATAACGAATCAAATTAGCAATGAAACATCCTATTTCTGTACTGTTGCTGATGCTGCTTGGAGCCAACATCGGCGGAATAGGAACACCCATCGGCACGCCTCCTAACTCCATCGCTATGTCCTATCTCGCTAATCCAGAAGGGCTTAATCTGCAGATTGGCTTCGGTCAGTGGATGCTCTATATGTGTCCGTTTGTCGTAGTGCTGCTCTTCATTTCGTGGATTGTCCTGAAGACTTTGTTCCCTTTCACGCAGAAAGAGATTGAGCTGAACATCGAAGGCGAGACTCGAGGCGGTTGGCAATCCATCGTCGTTTATGTTACCTTCGCTATCACAGTACTTCTCTGGATGTTTGATAAGTACACTGGCGTCAACTCGAACGTTGTGGCAATGCTGCCTGTAGGTGTGTTCTGCACTTGTGGCATCATTACTCGTCGCGATTTGGAGGAGATTAACTGGTCCGTCCTTTGGATGGTTGCAGGTGGTTTTGCCTTAGGCCTGGCCTTGCAAGACTCTAATCTCGCAGAGCATCTCATCTCAGTTATTCCATTCGGCGAATGGTCACCTCTGCTCATGATACTCGGCAGCGGACTGCTTTGCTATGCGATGGCGAACTTCATCAGCCATACAGCAACGGCCAATCTGCTCTTCCCGATACTTGCCCTTGCAGGTTTGTCGACGGCAGCTACGCTCGAGCCCTTTGGCGGAGTCAGCACTCTGCTCATCGGTGTTGCCATCAGTTCCTCGTTGGCAATGGTGTTGCCCATCTCGACACCTCCAAATGCTTTGGCCCACGCAACAGGTCTAATCGACCAGAAACAGATGATGCGAGTCGGCATCATTATGGGTGTCATAGGCCTTGCAATGGGCTACGTCCTGCTGTTCTTTATTGGAAAGTACGGACTTCTGGGTTGAACGAATAATTACTATCTGCACATTTTATTAAGTGGGAATGCCTCGGCTGTGAAGTCGGGGCATTCTCTAGTTCTGGGCAGACTGCGGAGCGAGTTAAAACTAGGCGTGGCTAGTTGCCCAACTAGACGTGCCTAGTTTGTAAATTAGGCGTGCCTAATTGGCCAACGAGACGTGGCGTGTTTTAATATTGCTTCATGAGAAGACTGATTTCAATGCTTCTTACACTTTTCTTCTCATTCTTTTGGCTATAAGAAAGAAAAAGTGTAACTTTGCTTTCGAGATACAAGCCTAATGCAAATAAATGAAACGAAATTACCTTATCTTCTTCTTTTGTTTGGTGCTAACTCCTTTCTCTTCGCTTTGTGCTCAAGATATAGGAAAGCCTTTCATTGTTCAGGTTCGTACTGACAAAGGAAAGGTGCCGATGGCATTCCACACTCGAGGCTCGGAATATGGATGTTTTGTTGGCTATCAAGAATACAATCGTCCTGCAATCCCAATTGAGACAAAGGGCGAAATCTTCATTCCTGACAGCGTTCTTACTCCTGACGGTCAGAGATTGCCTGTCCGTTGGATATCACGCGGTTCCTTTCAAGATTGTCAGAACATAACTAAGGTACATCTGCCTCATGCAATAGAGTATATTTCCGACCTTGCGTTCCAGAACTGCAAATCGCTTCGTGAGATTACACTTTCAGACAGCCTAAGACATATCTATCCACAGGCTTTTATGGGGTGCAACGCTTTGCAACGAGTTATACTTCGCTCTCCTCATCCGCCAAGAACCTATGCAGAGGGTACATTCGAAGAGGGGCTCCTTAATACGACGACTGTAGTCTTCCCTTCAGTCTCGGCAAAGAAAAACTGGGAATACAGCGACTTCTCCCACTTCCGTTATCATGCAGAACTCATTCCGACCTATCCTAAACGATAAGTAATGGCCAAGCAGACTGATTATACAGACGACTCTTTCTCGGGCTTTGAGGTGGATACCTTCGAGCAGTTGCAGCGTGACTTTACAGAGGTTCAACTTGTTTGTCAGACTCCAACGCATCAGCTTTATCGTGCCAAACGGTTCGGTCGATGGTATTTGCTTAAGGCGCTTTGTCCGGAAATGCAAAACAGTGCCGCCCATCAGCAAATGTTACTGAAGGAGATGGAAGTCCTGATGCGTTTGCAGCACCCCAATATCATTGGTTGTTTAGGGATGGAAAGGACTGAAGTGGGCGAGTGTATTGTGATGGAATATGTCGATGGACAGACTCTTTCAGAGTGGCTTGCCCAAGAAGAGAATCTCGTGCCTTCAGAGACTGAACGCATTATATCGGAACTCCTTTCTGCTCTTACTTATCTGCATACTGCAGGCATCACTCATCGTGACCTGAAGCCTTCGAATGTAATGCTTACCCGCAATGGCAACTTTGTGAAGATTATCGACTTTTCGCTTGCCGACACCGATACTCATGCTATTCTTAAGCAACCATCGGGAACCGCACAATATATGTCGCCAGAACAGGCCACAACAAGTACTCCAGATGTTCGCAACGACATCTATTCCTTGGGAGTCATCATGCAGAAACTACCGCTTCAAGGTTTCTGGCATAAGATAGCGGAGCGTTGCCTGTTGCCTATAGATCAGCGCTATGCTAACATTCAGGAATTACAGGCAGATATTGACAGATACAAACGTCGTGCAGTCCGTCGTCGTTGGATGATTCCTCTGGCAGTCCTTGCATTTCTGTTGCTCGCAGGAGCAGCATCTATCTATAAACTTGATGCAGACAGACGAGCAATGTACCAACAGCTAAATCGTATTCCCATCGCAACTGCTCGCGGTATGGAACTCATGGAAAAACAAATCATGGCAACAGGACTCAGCGCTCATACTGATACCCTTACTGCTTGGCGATACCTTGACCCGCAAATCAACGAAAAGATTCTTGCTGCCAATGCTTTTGCATATAATTATGTCGAAGAGCAATTAACGGACTTTACCGACAAGGAACGCGAGGAGGTCCTCATTGCAATGCTCGACCGTTGGCAGGCTTGGCAAGATACCATCACTTCTCGCGCCAAGCATATCATATCCTTAGATACATTATATAATAATAAGGAATAGGGGAGGACTCTCACACTTCGTCTATCACCTCAAAGTGGATGCCGCTCTTCTTTCCTGCCACATAAACCATAGGTGAGCGCCCTTCGTGTATTAATTGGCTTAGGTAAAGCGGTTCTCCTTCAATGAAGATGTCGCATTCGAATGTGTCACCGATGCTGAGTTTGGTTTGCTCTGCTTCGATAACTTGAAAGCATTTGCCTTTTTGATGTTGTATTACACATCGACGTTCGGGTTGCCAAGTCAGTTCCACTTCCTGACCTATCTTCAAGTCCGATGTGCGCAGGTGACGTGACACTACTTCGTCGCTCTGTGGCTCATCGTCCTTTGTTGGCGCCCACTGACAGAAAGTAACATAGTCGGCATAACCAAGATAGCGGGCTAAGATGTCAAGAGTGGACTGCCTTGTGCTCACGCCCTTTCGGTAGCCCCAAACTCGCATCAAGGTCGAAGCACTCACTCGCTCCTTCACCTTATATGCAATCTTTTCTTCCAACCACTCAAAATCATGAGGAGTCTGTATCTCTCTGCCAGATTTTTGTTCAACTTCCTCACACAAAGCCTTATATTCCTGCTGCATGTCCTTATGGGTTCTCTATTTCGTGTACAAAGGTACAAAATTATGAAGAAATAAGTATTTAAAGTGAGAATATTTGTTCTGCGGAACGAATGACATGGAAATGACATAGATAGTGTCAAAGGGAATGTGTATGATAAGCGGGGTTATTTCTCGATGAGCCTTAACCCGAATATAAAAATTGCAAGAAGAATTTAAAAACACTCGTCACTCATCACCAAGGCTACTTAAGGAGCTGAAATACAGCAAAATATCGTGGTGACGAGCTGGTGATGAGTCAAAAACCGCCCGTCACCTCTATTATGAGTTAATAATCAGGAAGTTAGGGGCAAAAGGTGACGGGTGAAGAGTATTTTGCAAAAACTTTTCGTTTTTTTTCTTGGCTCTAAGAGTTCAACACCCCTCAGTTAAGTTTCAAACATATCACGTTAAATTGCCCGATACTCCACGTTATGTTGGCGGTTACTCCACGTTAAGTTTCCTGATGCTCCCTGTCGCGTTTGTCCATGAACCTCTCACTTTTTACTTCTTACTTTTTACTTCTTACCTCTTACCTCTGTACGTATGTCCTCTAATAACATTTTTTTTCTTTGCGCCTCATATTTTTAGATTACTTAACTCAATTGTGTTTTTTTACTATTCAAACGTGTGATTCTTCATTTCTTTCTTGTAATAATAATGCATATTTTCCCATTATGTGTTTTCTTGCTATAAATGACACCGGAATGACACGGATAGTCTTCTTAGAAAAAAGTATTTTTGTCGCGAATTGTGTTAATATTAATAATGTACGCATTAATTATCACATAAATTTATATGAAAAAGTTTTTATCTATTATTAGCCTTTCGCTGTTGCTGGGTGCAATGGCGATGCCTGCATCCGCTCAGGGCGTATCGAACGACAATGAGGATGAAGTGAACAAAGTAGACCAACGTTTCGGGCAGGATTTCGTGCCTGGACAAGTGCTTGTTAAAATGAAGGACGGTTCGCCAGCCACTGTTCAGCGTGTGAAGGGCAGATTCAAGAGTGCAGGCATCAGCCAGCTTGATGCTGTGCTTCAGGAATTCGAGGTTGAAGAGATGGAGAAGTTGCTGCCGAATGAAACACCAGGACGCACATTGCGTAAAGCAAAAGCATTTAATGGTGATATTATTCAGGAACGTGACCTCTCGCAGCTCTATTTGTTGAAGATGAATGAGGAAAAGGCCGAGGATACACAGTCGCTCGTTGAACGCCTCAATTCGCTCGATGAGGTGGAATTTGCAGAACCCAACTACAAGGCCTATATTATGGCAGATGTGAATAGTTTCAGCCTCGAACCTCTGTTTAGTCAATTATGGGGTATAACGGCCATCAATATGCCTTCACTTTGGCATGTGCCCACGATTACGACAAGGCGTCCCATAATTGCTATCTTGGATACGGGTATTGACATCACTCATCCCGATTTGGCAGCCAATGTCTGGACCAATACGGCTGAAGCTGCTGGCGAGGAGGGTTACGACAATGATAACAACGGCTTCAAAAATGATGTGCATGGTTGGGACTTTATCAACCAGACTGGCAACATCCGTGACTTCAACGGTCACGGTACCCACTGTGCTGGTATTGCCGCAGCAATTGGCGATAACAGTTTGGGCGTAGTCGGTGCCAATCCCGACGCCCTTATTATGCCAATTACTGTTATGCAGAGCGATGGCACGGGCGACCTTGCTACGATTATCCGTGGCCTTGACTATGCCAAGGCCAATGGGGCAGATGTCATCAGTATGAGTATAGGTACTTATGCTACTTCCGAAGCTTTCAAGCAGGCTCTTGACAGAGCCTACCAGAATTCTATCCTCGTGGCTGCAGCCGGTAATGATGGCTTTTGTTTGAACCATGCCCATCGTGAAAGAGGCCAATTAGCGCCTATGCCTATGTTCCCCGCTGCCTACAACATTGTGTTGGGTGTACAGGCATCCTCCACTACAGGTTTGGCTGGCTTCTCGAACTATGATGATGATGGGGCATTCTTCTCTTCTTATGGTGAGAATGAACTCTACAACTACGAGATAGTAGCTCCTGGTGCTAGCATCCTTAGCACATGGTTGAATGGTAACTATCGTACCTTGAACGGAACTTCTATGGCTTGTCCGTTGGTTGCAGGTGCTTTGTCTCGACTGATTCAATGTAAGGAAATTGACAGTAAGGAAGAACTATTTGGCGATCTCATTCATTCTAAAACGTTGGCAGGCAATCTGGATATCTATAAAACCTACCAGATGAGCGATGCTAATCGTCAACCTACACTATCTTTTGTCTCCTACACGATTGATGACAGTGAGGGAGATGGCGATGGTTTGCTTGATGCCGGTGAAACGATTGCCATATGTCCCACTCTGCGAAATGGCTGGGGCACAGCAACGAATATCCATCTAGGCATTGAGCTTGGCGCTATGGAGGACCCCAATATAGTGGAAATCCTCTCAAATGATGTTGCCTTTGGTTCAGACCTAAGCAGTTACGCTAAGAACATTGCAGTTACACCGCTGAGAGTGAAAATAAGTGAAACATGTGCCGACAATCGTCATATTAAACTCGTTCTAAAAGTAACATGCGATAACTTTCCTGAAGAACTCCGACAGGAACTGGTAATAATTGTAAGAAATGTTACGAAATTTAGTGGTATGATAACCCAGGACACTATTCTTGAGGGTAATAAAACATATTATATTGATGGTGACATTCTTCTTAAGGAATGTACATTGACAATAGAGCCTGGCGCATGCATAGAGGGCAATGGCAAAGGGATAAAGATTCTTGGTGGTGCTCATCTAAATGCATGTGGTGAACCAGGAAATATGATAGTAATTAATAATTTAGGTATAGAAAGTCCTGTTAGTAGCGCAAAAATATGGAGAAATGAGGAAGGCACTCTCGTGTCCTTTAAAAAAAGTGATAGTACGCCCATTGTAGCCAGGCCTTTTGTTCAAAGCCCTCGAGGATGGGGAGAGGAGATTTTTATAGACTCACTTGATTTGAGTTTTTGCACATATAATTCTGATGACGTCCATCGCTACTCTTTAAATCCCTTATGTTATAATGATACCCTCGAATATTGTGTCTTAAATGATGTCTGGCCCCTTCCCTATCTTCAAAATAGTATTATATCAATGTCAGGCTACAAAGATTATAGAATAATTGGCTCTAAACTTAATATTTCAGGATCCCGTGTCCTGAATAGGAAGAATCCATATTATAATTTGTGGTTCTACTATTCGAATGTCAATAATACGGGTCAAATAATAATCAATGGGAGATTGCCATCTGCTAGAGATATTAGAGACAATAATTATATTTGCGCTGACAGTTACTGGATGGGTTCTACTGCTTATAACAGCTCAGAAGGCGATATTATATGTTTATATAGACCTTCTTATTTCGGAACATCACGTGAAGATAAGGTTAGGCCTCATGTAAGTGAGTTGGGACATGTCTTATCGTCTTGTGAAAGTAGTTGGACGACATTGGATCTTTCTAATATGCGAACAGAGCCTGTTCATGAAGCCCACGGCATGGTATGGAAAGTAGTTGTCAACGGCTACGATGCTCAAGATGAGTTTGAACAACTGCCGCCACTTGGTGTAGGCCGCCATAAGTTCGAGGTCTATTTCAACCGCCCAATGAATAAGGAGGTGGCTCCGCAGATATCTTTTGGCGTGCGTGAGCCTTACACACAACAGGTTGTTGCAGAAGATGGCAGTTGGAATGAAGAAGGTACCATCTACACAGCCTACAAGACCATTACGGGTAAGACAAAAAGCGACGGACTGAACCGCATCTATGTATATGGCGCAGAGGACGACGAATATTTCGAGATTCCCTACGAGAAGAGACGCTTCAATATCAACATTCAAGCTACTGGTTCTATGGCAACAGGCTTTATGGCAGATGCAGGTCTGGGCCGTGTGAACTTAACTTGGGACAATACGAACAACAACTTCGACGATGCGATGGGATTCAATGTCTATCGCTACAATTATGTAGAGAAAGACTCGCTCGACCGTTATGGCCGCCCGACTGGAGTAAAGATTATCGTTCCAGACACTATCCGTATCAATCAGGATATTGTCGATGTTGAAGCCACTTCGTTCATTGACTATGATGTGAAGCCAGGTGAAACCTACTACTATTATTATAAGGTACTTTCGACCGACCTGCAGGAATATGATGTTTCGAATGTGGTGGCTGCAACACCTTTGACAGGTGAACTGGGCGATGCAAACGGAAGTGGCGAAGTGGATGTGGCTGATGTCATCACCACCGTCAACTATGCTTCTGGCCAGGAGCCCAAGCCCTTCATCTTCGAGGCAGCAGATATGAACGCCGACCTCAGCATCGATATCCTCGACGTTATCGGCATCATCAAGAAAATCATGAATCCTGGTGCAGGAACTCAGGCATATGAAACAGCTACAGCCATCTATACCATCGAGGATGGTACATTGTATGTGAATAGTCCGGTGGCCTTGGCTGGCGTTCAGGTACAACTCGCACTGGATGAAGGTCAGGAAGTTACTATAGCAAATGACTTGAATGGCTTCGAGCACACATCTGCTTGGTTGTCGGACAACGACTACCTGTTCCTTGCCTACAATATGAGTGGAAAGACATTGCCTGCAGGCAAGCATGCTCTGCTCCACATCGGCAATGGCTTGATTGCTCAGATTCGTTTGGCCGACAGCGCAGGACATAATGTAGAGGCTATTGGTGACGATGCCACAAAGGTGAACCGCATGGCTACCGATGTGATGACTATTCCAGGCATCTATGACCTGCAAGGCCGAAAGATTTCTGGCAGAAGCGAATGGCAAGGCCAATTGCCGAAGGGTGTTTACATCATCAATGGCAAGAAGGTTGTTCGTTGATATCAAAACAGTAATCTATGAAGAAGATAAATATATCGATGTTGACTGTCCTGCTCCTGTGCTTTGGTATGGGAATGCGGGCAGGCAATGTTGTTACAATAGGCACCGCGAGCGGAGCACCCGGAGATGAGGTGACGATAAGTGTCAGTCTCACAAACACGGATGCAGTGTCGTCGTTACAGTTGTGCATTCCGCTGAATGAACAATTGTCGTTCGTCGAAGGCTCAGCATCGCTTGGAAGTCGATGTGCAGACCATAGTGTAACGGCAGGCGTGAAGGACGCTGCGTTGAACATCATGGTCTATTCGATGAGCCTTACAGCCATTAGTGGCAACGAAGGCGAAGTGGTGTCTTTCCGTCTGAAGTTGGGTAACCAGCCTACAGATATCGCTCTGACGACCTCGAAACTCATCTTGACCGACACCGACGGCAATAGTATTGCTGATGCAACGGCCACTAACGGCAGTGTGAGCATTCGTTGCGCAAAAGCGCAATACAGTTCGATGACTGTGGACTTTGGTAGTGTGCCTATCCGCAGCACCTATACACGAACCCTAACAGTCACGAACATAGGAAACGAACCCTTGGAAGTGACAGGGTTACAGTTCAATACATATCCGACAGACTTCTCATCTACAACGACATTCCCAATAACTATCAATGCGGGCAGCAGTGCAAGTATAAACATTACCTATGCTCCGCAGGAACGTGGCTCTGTGAATGAAATGGTAAAGGTGCTTTGCAACAGTATCTCGAAGTTGAACAATATCACTTTGAAGGCACAGCCCTTTGCAGTAAACGAACTGCATATACAACCTGTAACGGGTAATGCTGACGAAACAGTGACGGTAAGCATGACGATGAACAATATGGATGCCATCAGCGGCTTCCAGTTCGAGTTTACCCTGCCATCGCAATTGGAATATGTTGCAAACAGTTTCACGTTGTCAGACCGCAAACAGAACCATGCAGTCGTTTCTTCTGTGACAAATGGTGTGCTGCGCATCATATGCTACTCGTCTAACGATGCACCATTCTTAGGAGAGGACGGCGAAATCGCTACGATGCAACTGAAACTAACAGGACGTAACAGCACAACATTAAAGGCATCGAAATGCTTGCTCACGGCAACGATAAACAATCAGGTAACGAATGTATGCTCGGCTGACTATGGAGCAACCATCACTATCCGTAGTCCTCGCATCAATACCAGCAGTAGTTTGGCAATGGGAAGCTCACCTGTGACAGAAGATGCCGTAAAGACTCTGAGCATTAGAAATAATGGTAACGCTCCGCTGACCATTAGTCGCATCTTGTTCGACAAGGAAGGCTTCTACATCCGTGAATCTCTTCCGTTGACTATTAACAATAGTAGCAGTCAAGCGATAACTGTGGTATATCCCAGCATTGAAGAGGGCGACTTTGCTACGACGATGCAGATATACAGCAACGACCCAGAACAAAGGTTGTGGAACGTCAATGTAACCGGCAATCGCTTCGCTCCGAACTATTTCCAGATAAGTTTGGAGAATGAAGATGTCTCGGTATATGACAATGTGAGCATTGGCATTTCGGTGAACACTTATGACCCGATTGTAGGTTTGCAATTCGACTTGACATACCCGGGTAATGTTTATGAGCCTTTTGATGGCAACTATACTTTAGAGGAAAGAGCTGATGGCATGACGGTGACATGGAGAAAAATAGACAACAACACATTGCGCTTTTTCTGTTATTTCTTGACTGGTAATGGGATTGCAGCTGGCGAAGGAAAAGTGATGAACTTGCAACTTGCGCCGATAGGTGGAGAGGCTTCAGGCGGTAATTATACCATAGGTGTAAAGAACATTAAGTTGGGTACAAGCGAGTTGATGGACAAATATGCTGGACAGAACAGCGAAGTATCCTTCACTGTGTATGTTCCTGTACAAAGTATTACAATTTCTCCAACCACCCTGACATTGGAAGGAGGAGAGACAGCAATACTTACCGCAAGCGTGAATGCTAATGCCACAAATCAGAACATTGTATGGAACTCATCTGATGCAGACATTGCAAGCGTAAATGCAAACGGGAAAGTAACAGGTAGATACCAGGGTACTACCATCATCACCGCAGCGTCGGAGGAAAATCCGAGTATCAATGCCACATGCCTTGTGACAGTGACAAGTGATGTCACGAGTAACGTGAGATTGCCCAATGTGCCCTTTGAGTTTTTCTATGACGCATTTGACTATGATGAGGATACTCATTCTATACCCAATCATCCACTTGCTAACTTGAGTGACTATTCCTTGAGACTAACAGAAAATATTCCTGAAAAGATGGATGATATTATGCTGCGTTTCGAGAAAAAGTGTGTAGGATACATGGACAAATGGAGTAATGGCTCAACTGAGTCTGGAAGCTACTTCTATCGAAGTGGACAAGACTGTATGACAATTGTCTGCAAGGTCAGTCCTAAATATGGTAATGGCGTAGGAAGTAATCCCAGTGACTTTATTAGCAACCGTGGAGCTAACTACAATTATATGTTACGTATTGGGGATCATGGGAGGATGTTTTTGCATACAGGCACAGCATATAGTGCGAGCAGGTCTATGATTATTCAGGCCAACGAACCTCAAATACTAGCTGTTAGAGTGGATGGGAATAACAATGTTATTAAACTCCAAAATCTCACGACAGACGAGTCACTTGACGTAAGTGGAGTGAACTGGGGACCTAGTAATAATGTATTTAAGTTCTTCTATAACGATAATAATGAATATTATCTGGGAGACTTTTATTGGGTATACTACTCCTTTGAACTGCTCACGGATGAACAGTTGCAGGTATTTACCAAGAAGAGTATTCTTGGCGATGTAAACGATGACGGGAAAGTCACAATTACTGATGCTGTGGGTATTGTCAACTATATTCTTGGCAGGCCTTCTGCTAACTTCAGAAGCGAAGTTGCTGACGTGAATGGCGATGGTAGAA
>JAFYYO010000252.1 GCA_017557475.1 Bacteroidaceae bacterium | reverse complement strand
TTGACCTGCGGCAAAGCCCACTCCCAGAACTCCACGGGCACCATTTCGGCCATATCGCAACGGAATCCGTCGATGCCCTTCGAGGCCCAATAGAGCAGGATTTGCAGCATCTTGTGCCAAGTATCTGGAGTAGGGGAGAAGTGAGTCTGCCTGCCTCCAAGATAATCGATGCCGTAGTTGAGCTTCACAGTCTCATACCAATCGTTCTTCGACGGCCAAGAAGTGAAATTATCGTTACCCGTAGCCTTCGCAGGAACTTCTTTATAAGTAGAGTGGGGCAGGATGTTGTCGAGATGCAACTGCTCTGCAGGAAGGTAATAGAAGTTGTTATTCGCTGAGAAAGAGCAGGTTGTATCGTCGTCTTCACCAAGGTCGCGAACCTCTGGAGAAGGCTTCGCATCGGAATGATACTGGCGAGCGACATGATTTGGAACAAAGTCGATGATGACCTTCAAACCCGCTTTGTGCGTACGTTCCACAAGCAATTCGAACTCGTGAATGCGCTCGTTTGGGTTCTTCGCAAGGTCTGGGTCGACATCATAATAGTCACGAATGGCATAGGGACTGCCTGCTTCGCCTTTCACGACATCGGGATTGTCCCTGTGAATGCCGAATGCCGTGTAATCAGTCTTGCTCGCATGCTCGATGATACCTGTGTACCAGATATGAGTACAGCCAAGTGCTCGGATTTGCTCCAAAGCCTTGGCTGTAAAGTCTTGCATAGTGCCGCATCCGTTCTGCTGCTTTGTGCCGAAAGGAATTGGCGCCTTCTTGTCCGCACCAAACAAGCGAGTGAAGACTTGATAAAGGGTCAAGTTATTTACGATTTAACGATTTACGATTTACCATTTTTCCCCCTAAAGGGAAATAGGGGGTCCTTATTGAACACCGTCGATAGTGATGCCTTCGATGCCTTTAGCAATCTTCGTTATCATGCCCTGCAGAGCACGACCAGGACCACATTCCGTGAACTCAGTTGCACCTGCAGCAAGCATGTTCTGAACCTCTTGTGTCCAACGAACACTTGCAGTCAGCTGAGCAATAAGATTCTGCTTGATTTCCTCAGGATTGGTGTGTGCCTGACCATCAACATTCTGGTAAACGGGGCAGGAAGGCGTGTGGAACTCGGTCTGCTCGATGGCTGCCTGAAGTTCATCCTTAGCAGGTTGCATGAGAGGACTGTGGAAAGCACCGCCAACAGGCAGCACGAGAGCACGCTTCGCACCTGCTGCAAGCAGTTTCTCACAAGCCTTGTTCACCTCCTCGATATTGCCGCTGATGACCAACTGACCTGGGCAATTGTAGTTGGCAGGAATGACTACGCCGTTGCCTTCT
Organism: Bacteroidaceae bacterium; assembly: GCA_017557475.1. The sequence continues at coordinate 1,878 of JAFYYO010000252.1, read as the reverse complement.
GCAGTCACTTCGGCACAGATCTGCTCGACCGTCTCGTTGGGAAGGTTGATGACTGCAGCCATTGTGCTGGGAGCGGCTTCGCAAGCCTTCTGCATCGCCATTGCACGAGCATGCACAAGACGAAGTCCATCCTCAAAAGAAAGGGCTCCAGCAGCTACGAGTGCGCTGAACTCACCAAGGCTGTGACCGCCAACCATATCAGGCTTGAAGGCATCTCCAAGACAAATTGCCGTGATGACACTATGGAGAAAGACTGCAGGTTGGGTAACCTTAGTCTGCTTCAACTCCTCAGCATCGCCCTCGAACATAATGTCTGTGATGCGGAATCCAAGTATCTCGTTTGCTTTTTCGAAAAGTTCTTTTGCTTTGGGATTAGTGTCGTAAAGCTCTTTGCCCATGCCTGTGAACTGAGCTCCTTGACCAGGAAATACAAATGCTTTCATATTCTTTTGTGTTATTATATTTGTTTTGCGCCGCAAGGACAGTGCAAGCCGAGTGCAATAAAACTTGTTTAAATTGCTGAGGCGCCGCCTGTTCTCGCGGTGTGATTGCTAAATCACGCCGCAAAGGTACGAAATAATATTCACATAACAACACTTGCATGCAACAATCTCTTCGCGCGTACATTATTTATTGATTTAGGTCATACTTGTGTTCTCTGCAGGTCTAATTGGCATTATGTTTAGTAAAATTTGCAATAAGAACATTATTGCCCTATTGTTTTGCCCTTTCAAATAAATTGTCTAACTTTGTCGCTGAAACAATAAAAACGTCTTCTTATGAAGATTTCGATTGCAGGAACAGGAAAGATTGCCGAGGAAGTCATGCGGATGCTGCATGACGAGTTTGTTGGCGAGATTGAGGTGACTGGCATTTTTGCCCGCGAACAAAGCGTGGAACATGCTATCGACCTTTGTCAGGCTTATGCTCCTACTGGCTATGTTTACACGGATTATCAGCGAATGCTCCAAGAAGCTGAGGCAGATTTCGTGTATATCGCCAACGCAAATCATGTGCATCATGAGTATGCGATGCAGGCAATGATGGCTGGAAAGAATGTGATTGTGGAGAAACCCATCGCTGTGGATCGTGTTCAGACAGAGGAACTTATTGATACTGCAATACAGCGCTGCGTCTATTGTCTGCCGGCTTTCTCGCTGCTTTATATGCCGATGTTCAGGAAGTTGCAAGAGTTCATTCCCAAACTTGGCACGATTAGAATGGTTCATTGCATCTATGCTCAACGCAGTAGTCGCTATGACCGTTACCTCAAAGGCGAGTTGACGCCTGTCTTCGACCCAGCAATGGCTGGCGGCACGCTTGCCGACCTGAACGTCTATAACCTGTGCTTTGCGATTGCTTTGTTTGGTCCTCCTCGCACAGTTCGCTACGAATGTAATCGAGGATATAACGGCATCGATACCAGCGGAACACTCCTCTGCCACTACCCTACCTCGCTTGCTGTGCTGAGTGCCTCAAAGGATTCCGACGGTCTTTCGTATGGCTGCATCCAAGGCGAAGAGGGTTACATCGAAGTGCAGGGTTCCGTAAGCACGCTCAACTCCTTTACCGTTCATTTGAAAGGACAGGAGCCTATCACCTTTAAGAATGAAGAAGGACATCACAGACTCAGTTATGAGTTCCGAGAGTTCCTGAATCTCATTGAGAACAGGCAGGAATGCCACATTGTTATTCCATATTTAACGCGAATAATGCAAGAGATTGCCATCGCACAAGAACGTATGATATCATGAACAGACTCCCTCTTTTCCTGCTTGGCAGTTGTGCTTTCAGTGCTGCCCAAGCACAGCGTTGGAACATCGTTTACATCATGAGTGACGACCATTCCTATCAAGCGATAAGTGCTTATGGTCATCA
>JAFYYO010000251.1 GCA_017557475.1 Bacteroidaceae bacterium | reverse complement strand
GGCACATAAGCCTTCCACAGCTTGCAGGCTTCTTCCTGGCAAACTTGCTGGGCATGCTCATCGTGCTGCTCTCGTTGCAGTTCTATCGCGATGTAAAGCCTGTCTTCAGCGAAGAGGATGGCATCATTCGTCCTGATTATCTTATCCTTAGCAAACGCATCTCAGCCCTCAATACTATCGGTTTAGGCTCTGTAAGTACCTTCTCTGAGAGGGAGATGAACGAGCTTGCTTCACAACCTTTTGCAAAGAGAGTAGGGGCTTTCATGGCAAGCCAGTACAAAGTCTCCTGCAGTATGGGCATCAACGGCGTAGCACAATTAGGCACAGAGATGTTCTTCGAGAGTGTGCCAGATGCCTTTGTGGATGTTGATTTGAAGAAGTGGCACTTCTCGGAAGGAGATGACGTGGTGCCTATCATCTTGCCAAAAACCTATCTTGCCATCTACAACTTCGGCTTTGCGCAAAGTCAAAACCTGCCCAAAATATCGGAAAACATCGTGGGTTTGGTGGAGATGACGATTGCCATGCGAGGCAACGGCAAGAACGAATTCTTGAAAGGACGTGTGATAGGCTTCAGCACAAGGCTCAACACCATTCTTGCTCCAGAGTCGTTCATCAAGTGGAGTAACGAACGTTATGCTCCAGAAGCAGAGACAGAGCCTTCTCGTATCATCTTGGAAGTGAAGAATCCTGCTGATGATGCTATCGTTAACTACTTGAACGAGAAGGGCTACGAAATGGAGGACGACAAGTTGGATGCTGGGCGTATGACATTCTTCCTGCGTCTCGTGTCAGGCATAGTGATGCTTGTAGGCTTGCTCATCTCTCTGTTGAGCTTCTACATCCTGATGCTCTCGATATATCTTCTTGTGGAGAAGAACAGCGACAAGATGCGAACCCTCCTGCTCATCGGATACAGCCCTGCAAGAGTGGCGCTGCCATATCAACTGCTTACAATCGGAATTAATGCAGCAGTATTGCTAATAGCTACGTGTGTTCTTTGCTGGTTACGCACGTTATATTTGCAAAGATTACAGGCTGTCTTTCCACAGATGACTGCAGGAAGCATCTGGCCTGCCATACTGCTTGGCTTGGCACTCTTTGCTATAATAAGCCTCGCAAATGCCATTATCATCCGCCGTCGCATCAACAGAATTTGGAATAACAAGGACTAATGGAAGAACTCAAGAAACTATATAAGGAAGCAACCGGGCTTGATGTCAGCTCTGCGGAAGCCCTTCCTGGAGCGGGAAGTAACAGAAAGTACTATCGCATGAAGGGAACGGATGGCAGTACTCTGATTGGAGCCATCGGAACAAGCAGGGACGAGAATCATGCTTTCTGCTATCTTGCCCGACATTTCGCAGATGCAGGACTTCCTGTGCCTCAGGTGATTGCAGAGAGCAAAGATGGTTTGCGCTATCTTCAGAGCGACTTGGGAGACCATTCTCTCTTCGATGCTTTGAAAGGCGGACGAGAGGCAGGAGGGCGTTACAATGCCCATGAAAAGGAACTTCTCCGTCGTACCATTGCCGCTTTGCCTGCTATGCAGATTCGAGGGGCACGAGGGCTTGACTTCTCTCAATGCTATCCGCAAGAAGCGCTTGATGAGACAAATGTGCTCTTCGACCTCAATTACTTCAAGTATTGCTTCCTCAAAGCCACAGGTCTTGACTTCCATGAGCTGAAGCTTGAAGCCTCTTTCCAGTTGATGGCAAGGGATATTGTCAACATACCTGGTGGAGCCTTTATGTATCGCGACTTCCAGGCAAGGAATGTGATGCTCGATGCACAGGACAATCCTTACTTTATCGACTTCCAAGGAGGCCGTAGAGGTCCTGTTCAATATGATGTGGCGAGCTTCCTTTGGCAGGCTTCTGCACGCTATCCCAAGGCTCTTCGCGACGAACTCATCAAGGTCTATCTGCAGAACCTGAAGCAGTATCAGGAGGTCAATGCAAAGCAGTTCCGACAAGGCTTGCAGTTGTGCGTCCTGTTCAGGCTTTTACAGGTGCTTGGTGCTTATGGTTTCAGAGGCTATTTTGAACGCAAGAAGCACTTCCTCGAGAGCATACCGCCTGCCATGGAAAGCCTTCGAGACTTGCTTGCTGAAGGCGGATGTCCTTATCCTTATCTCCATGAAGTGCTCACAAACCTTGTCTCGATGCCGCAATTTGCCCCAGAGCCCAAGGAAAGCGTGAAGCGTGCTGATGGACTGAAGACGACAGAACTCAATCCCTATACTGCCCATCCACAGGACGGACCAGCTACTTTCTCGCGTTATGATGCACAAGGTCCGCTGGTGGTTCGCGTGTTCAGTTTCTCTTATGGCAAGGGCATTCCAGAGGATACGAGTGGCAATGGCGGAGGTTATGTCTTCGATTGCCGCAGCACACACAACCCTGGTCGTTATGAGCCTTACAAACAACTGACGGGACTTGACGAGCCTGTCATTCGTTTCCTTGAAGACGACGGAGAAATCCTGACTTTCTTGGAAAGCGTTTACAAACTTGCAGACGCCCATATCAAGCGTTATATGCAACGTGGTTTCACGAACCTGATGTTCAGTTTTGGCTGCACAGGTGGTCAGCACAGAAGCGTCTATAGTGCCCAGCATTTAGGGGAACATATCCACAAGAAGTTCGGCATAGAGGTTCACATCTGCCATCGAGAGCAAAAGATAGAGCAAGTCTTGACGCCTGCTCGTGCCATGATATTCGCAGCAGGCTTGGGGACTCGCCTCAAACCTCTCACGGACACCATGCCTAAAGCACTCGTTCCTGTTGGAGGGAAGCCTCTTCTGGAGCATCTCTTGGAGAAGCTAAAGGCAGCCGGTTTCCGTCATGTTGTCATCAACGTTCACCACTTTGCCGACATGATAGAGGATTGGTGCCAGCAGCATCCCATGGGCATGCACATCTACTTCTCAGATGAACGGGCAGAGCTTCTCGAGACAGGTGGCGGCATCAAGCACGCAGCACCTCTTCTGCGTGATGCTCAGGAAGGTTTCCTCATCCATAATGTTGATATCTTGAGCAACGTTGACCTGCAAGCTTTTGCAGAAGTAGGAAAACAAGGTTCTTCAGCTGATGGGAAAGTCATGGGAAGGGCAGCGACGTTGTTGGTCAGTGAACGTGACACCCAGCGCTACCTGCTTTTCGATGATGACATGAGGCTTGTGGGATGGACAAACATCGCCACAGGAGAAGTCCGCAGTCCTTATCCCAACCTCGATCCGAAGCTCTATCACAAGTATGCTTTCGCTGGCGTGCACTATATGAACCCAAGGCTCTTCCGCTACTTTGAGGAGTTCCCAGACAAGTTCGGCATCATAGACTTCTACCTGAAGGTCTGTGCCGAAGAACCCATCTACGGCTACGTACAGCCAGGTCTTCGCCTCATGGATGTTGGCAAGCTCGACACCCTGCAGGCTGCAGAAGAATTCGCAAAAGAAGGCATTTAAACACATCACTATGAACAAGATAGAAAAACTCAAGCTCCTGCTCGGAGGACTCATCCTCACGGGCATCGTTTATGCCATAGCCAACCTCTGTGGCCACTATTGGAACCCCAGTTGCAGCTTCTTGGCAAAGACATTCCCTACGCATATCACCATGCTTGTGCTGTCCTTAGGACTGATTTATCTGCTCAGGGACAGGCTCGGCTATCGCATAGCTTGGCCAAAGCTCAGACTGATGTTTAAGCCGATGCTTTATGGCTTGCTTGCAGCCTTCATCACCAACACTACTCTCGGCATCTTGTTTTTCTTCCTTGGAGCCACGGCAGAGAAGCATCCAGCCATCGAAGGCATGACGGCAGTGCAGTACCTCGTCTTCATCATCATCTTGGCTCCAATTGCAGAAGAACATCTGTTCCGAGGCTTCTTGCAGAATTATCTTAAACCCTTGAAAGATAAAGGATTTAATCTGTTTGGTTTACGCATTACTTTCCCCGTATTGATGAGTGCCATCGCCTTCAGTATGGCTCATCTCATCCTGCTGGCCAGTGGCGCAAGTGGACTGTTTGTGACACGCGTACTCGTCTTCACCTTTGTCCTCGGCCTGATAGCAGGTTACTATCAAGAGAAGCACGACAACATCAGTTATGCCATCCTCGTCCATGCCGCCGGCAACATCCTGGGCCTGATGTCTATAATCCTTACAGCAGGGTAGGGCAAAAGCCATATATACAGCAAAGGCGAAAGATAGTGAGTCTGTCGCCTTTGGTTATTCTTTGAATTTCTTATTTTCTTATCTCACCAGGACTTTTCGCCCGTTCATGATGTAGATGCCCTTGACATACGTCGACCTTTGGTTTTGAGGTTTGCCAATCATGCGGCCTTGTGTATCATAACAGATTCTTCCTTTTTCCCTTTCATCGGCTTTTACATCCTCTATGGCATCTTCATCTGTAAAAGGAACGATTGTACCGAAGTTGCTCCAAGGCTCTGTATTTCTGTATAAACCAACTGAAGCTTCTGGTACATGGAGCGTGGCAGAGGCAATGTCTGAACTATTAAAAACATAACTACCTGTGCTTGGAACACTTTCAGCAAAGCACCAAACATTAGTCAAGTTGTCTTATTAATAGAAGGCCAAACTTCCGATGCTTGTTACACTGTAAGTTTTGCCATTATAGGTGACAGATGACGGAATGACTACCGCACCAGAGTATGGATGCGAAGAATCCCGCGTCACCTCAGCCTCGTTTCCCGAGAAGTTGTAATAAATGCCGTCAATGTATGCATTATAGGCATTTGCCAACATGGGAAGTAGCAAGGTAAAAAAAGTAAAAAATGCTTTTTCATATCTTTTTTAGAGATGATTCTGGGCACAAAATTACTAATTATTTGCATATAATACAAACTTCAATAATATGTTTTGTATGGTATGGAATAAACCTGTGCCTCCCATTTCTTCCATATTACAATTTTAAGAGAAGAAATTTTCAAAACAGCCTACATGCCTACATAAAATTGCTTGAAACATGCTTCTATAAAGGATTCGCTCTCAATGCAAGCCTACATAAAGCCTACATTAAACCTACATTATGCCTACATAGTTTTATCCTAAATGAAGGGTGCTGGCGTAAGAACGAAGTCAAAGTTACGAATAAACGAGCCATATACTAAACTGTCATCATGGGAACTTTAGTGCCTAAGTTGCTCGATATAACTTGTTTAATGGCCAGTACCTCCGTGTTAGTACTGCAGTCCTCGCATGGATGTACTCCAGTACCTCCACGTTGTGACTGGAGTACTCGCCTGTGAGGACAGCTCAAGTACTGAGCAAAAAGCCTTCAACATCCTGCCTAAAATAATAATCTTCGTTTCTCTTTTTGTATTTCGCTCGCTTCTTCGTACCTTTGACTTCGTCGAAAATCTTCGCAAATGCTCAGGCGGCAAAGCCGGAGTCCTCCACGCTCAACAATAAAAATAAGTAAATTTATTTTGTATTCTCCTCACTTTTTTCGTAACTTTGACCTGACGGTCTTAATTACTTTCACTCGACAATTAAAAGAAAAACTTTTGTTTTCTTTTTGTATTGTGCTCGTTTATTCGTAATTTTGCAGGGAAAATAGAACAACACTATGGAAGTTATCCAAAGTTTTACCATTGACCACACGAAGCTGAAGCCGGGTATATATGTCTCGCGTGAGGATAAGGGGTTCACTACCTTCGACCTGCGCATCACTGAGCCCAACAAGGAGCCTGCTGTATGTCCTGCTGCTATGCACAGTCTGGAGCACTTGATGGCAACGTGGTTCCGTAATTCAAGGGCTAAGGATGATGTGGTGTATGTGGGGCCTATGGGTTGCCTCACGGGTATGTACATCGTGATGACTGGCTGCTATTCTGTGCTGGATATGAGGGAGTTGACGATGGAGTGCCTGGAGTGGATTCTGACGCAAGATAAGGTGCCTGCTACTACGCCTGATGCTTGCGGCAACTACTTGCTGCACGACCTGCCCATGTGCAAGTGGGAGAGTCTGCGCTATCTGAAGCGCCTCAGGGACGATTTCCACTCGGAATACACCAAGCTGCAAGTCACACTGGAAGACGGCAAAGTCTTTGCGGATGCTTAAGTTTAAAAGGATGTAAAAGTGGAAGTTAAGTCAGCATGCTGGCTGGAAGTTAAAGAGGAAGTAAGAAATGAATAATCCCATATACGCTCACGATACGCTGGAGTTTGTGACAGTTGCAGCGGAGTATTGTGCCTTGCTTGAAAAGGCTGGGGAACAGACAACAGATGAGCTTGTCAGCACGCTGCTGAAGCTGTTGCCTTTGCTCTACATGAAGGTGCAACTGCTGCCTGAAGTGGACACAGACGGGGCTTTTCTTCCTAAGGACCAGGTGACTGAGGATGACTACAACTTTGTCCGTGATGGGCTCTACAGCCTCCTGCACGAACATGATGAGTATGAGATGCTTGTGTGGGATGAGGACATGCAGACAGAGGAAAGCCGTTGGTGCTCTGTGAGCGAAGGTCTTGCTGATATCTATCAGGCGCTCAGGAACTTCGTGGCAGTGTATCAGCAGAGGGTTGAAGCTTGCATGCTGGATGCTCTGTGGCAAGT
>JAFYYO010000250.1 GCA_017557475.1 Bacteroidaceae bacterium | reverse complement strand
ATCTCGCAATGGTGCGGGCAATTCATGGGCTTCAGCAAGTATTCCTCGCCTTCTTCAGGAGTCTGAATGGGCTGGAAACTGTCCTTTCCGTAATGATCCCAGTGCCCCGAAGTCTGATAGAGGTTCTTGCCACCAATGTTAGGTGTAATCACTTCCTGATAGCCATACTCCTTCTGAATCTTGCGAAGCATTTCCTGAAGACGGAGGCGAAGGTCTGTGCCTTTGGGGAGCCAGATGGGAAGTCCTTTACCTACACGCTCGCTGAACATGAAGAGCTCCATCTCCTTGCCAATCTTGCGATGGTCGCGCTTCTTAGCCTCCTCGAGCATAACGAGGTAGTCGTCGAGCATCTTCTTCTTGGGATAGGAAATGCCGTAGAGGCGCTGCATCTGGTCCTTCGTAGCGTCTCCACGCCAGAAAGCTCCTGCGATACTCATCAGCTTGACAGCCTTGATGATGCCTGTGCTGACGATATGCGGACCTTTACAGAGGTCGGTAAAGTTGCCTTGAGTATAAGTCGTGATGCTTCCGTCCTCGAGGTCTTGGTCGATGTGCTCACACTTGTAGGTCTGACCTGCAGCCTTGAACTGAGCCAAGCAATCGGCCTTTCCCACTTCCTTGCGAACCACAGCCTCATCCTTGCGGGCAAGCTCGAGCATCTTGTCCTCGATTTCCTTGAAGTCGCCTTCGCCAATCTGCTTGCCGTCGGGCAGAAGCACATCGTAGAAGAAGCCGTTCTCGATTGCAGGACCAAAGCCAAACTGAATGCCGGGATAGAGTTCCTGAAGAGCCTCTGCAAGCAAGTGAGCACTTGTATGCCAGAAAGCATGCTTGCCCTCTTCGTCCTCGAACTTGTAGAGCTTTATGCTTGCATCCTCATTGATGGGACGATTGAGTTCTGTTGTCTCGCCATTCACGCCACAGGCAACAACGTCCTGAGCCAAACGGGGTGAAATACTCTGTGCTATCTCAAAACCAGTGACGCCATTCTCGTACTCACGAACAGAGCCATCGGGGAAGGTTATCTTTACCATTCTTTGCTTATTTTATAAGATTTCGGGGGGCAAAGGTACATAAAAAAATGTACACACGCGCCTAAAGCGACAAGTTTTTTTTCACTTTAGGCTATTTTTGTACAAAAACAGGAGTAAAGAACAGGCTTAGTCCTGCGGATAATGTGCCTTGATGTATTCGTCCACCCAATGGTAGTAATCGTGCAAAGTCTCTGATACCGACTTCCCCTTACGAACTTTCTCCACAACCCTCACTCCACGCAGAAGCACTTCTTTCTCGAGTTGTTCTGTTCGTTGCAGAATGCCTGTACCACTTGCATTGATGAGTTTGGACAGGTCGATATAGTTGCGTGTGTTCCCACGTTTGAGGGAGAACACCTTCTGTTTCTGCTCGATGGACTTCGTGCAAAGCCATGCTTTGTCCTTTTCACCACGCTGGACAATAGTAGGCAACGATACGTCAGGCTCGATCAGCAAAGGAATCGCTACCGAAGCACACGGCCATCCGATGTTGGTCCAACCAATTGTGTGGTTGGCTGGTT
>JAFYYO010000249.1 GCA_017557475.1 Bacteroidaceae bacterium | reverse complement strand
GCAATCTGGCGGGCACGCTTCACGGCCTGAGCCACACGACGCTGATACTTCAGAGATGTTCCGGTGATACGACGGGGAAGAATCTTACCCTGCTCGTTGAGGAACTTCTTCAGGAACTCGGGATCCTTGTAGTCAATGTACTTGATACCACTCTTCTTGAAGCGGCAGTACTTCTTCTTCTTCGTGTCGATAGAAGGAGCGTTCAGATAACGGATTTCTGTGTCCTGTGCCATAATTAAGCCTCCTCTGTTTTTGCGCCAAGCTTGTTGCGACGCTTCTCAGCGTACTCCACAGCATACTTGTCGAGTTTAACTGTCTGGAAACGGATCACCTTCTCGTCACGACGGAAAGCAGTCTCCAATGTCTTGATCACTTCTGGCTCAGCCTTGAACTCTACGAGGAAGTAGAAACCTGTAGACTTCTTCTGAATAGCATAAGCCATCTTCTTCAATCCCCAGGCCTCTTCGTTGATAATCTCTGCACCCTTATCGGTGAGGACTTTCTTGAACTTTGCGGCCGTTTCCTTTGTCTGGTCATCAGACAAAACGGGAGTTAAAATGAAAACGGTTTCGTATTGATTCATACTTTTAATAAATAAAAAATTAATAATGTGCTTCGAAAAGCGGGTGCAAAGGTACAAAGATTTTTTGAGAGGTGAGAGGTAAGAGGTAAGAGGTAAGTGAGATTTAACAAGATTTAATACTTTTCGCCTGATTTTGCGTATTTTACATGCAGCATGAGACCGATAACGATGATTATCAGGCCCAAAAGCAGCACCAGATTGCTGGACGTCCAACCAGCCAGATAGGCCACAATCAAAAAGAGGGCGCCGGCTAATACCAGCGCCACTCCTATTATCCTTTTAATCATTCGTCTTCGGGCGTAATGAGTTTGTAACCCTTACCGTGGATGTTGATAATCTCGATCTGAGGATCGTCCTTCAGATGCTTGCGCAGCTTGGTGATGTAGACATCCATCGAGCGGGCATTGAAGTAGTTGTCGTCGATCCAGATGGTCTTCAGGGCGAAGTCGCGCTGCAGGATCTCGTTGGCATGGCTGCAGAGCAGGGCCAGCAGTTCGTTCTCCTTGGTGGTGAGCTTGCGCTGTTCGTTACCCAGGCAGAGCAGCTGCTTCTGGGTATCGAAGGTGAACTGGCCGATGCGGTAGACGGTGCTCTCCTTGTTCTTCTTACCCTTGGTGCGGCGGATGATGGCCTCAATACGGAACACGAGCTCCTCCATGGAGAAGGGCTTGGTGATATAGTCGTCGGCACCGATCTTAAAGCCCTCGAGGATATCTTCCTTCAGCGTCTTGGCGGTGAGGAAGATAATGGGGATGTCCTGATTGGAATTACGGATTTCCTTAGCCAGCGTGAAGCCGTCCTTCTTGGGCATCATCACATCGAGCACACAGATGTCGAACTTGGTCTTCAGGAAGGCCTTGTAGCCCAGCTCACCATCGGCGCAGAGCTCGGTTGTGAAGCCCTTAGCCTGCAAATACTCACGGAGCAACATGCCGAGGTTCTCATCGTCCTCGCAAAGTAAAATCTTCAATTTCTCGTCCATAATCTTAATCTTTTATAGTTTAACAATATTGTTTAATTCGTATCTTCTCGTAGGATGGGAAGGGTGATGGTAAACGTCGTGCCCTTGCCGAGTTCGCTCTCGCACTTGATCTCGCCTTCGTGGAGGTTGATGATCTTCTTGACGTAGGCCAGACCGAGACCGAAGCCCTTGACATCGTGCACGTTGCCGGTATGCACGCGGTAGAACTTGTCGAAGATCTTCTTCACGTTCTCCTTCTTGATGCCCAGACCGGTGTCGCGGATGCTGAAGCAGAGACGGTCCTTCTCGTTCCAGGTACGGATATAGAGGTCGAGGGGCTCGTCGGGCTTACGGTATTTCACAGCGTTGTCCATCAGGTTGGTGATGGCATTCTGGAAGTGCACCTCATCGACGTAGATGGCCGAGTCGACCGCCTCTATCTCGGTATAGATCTTACCGCCCGTATGCTCCACACGCAGGGAGAAGGTGGTCGCGATATTTTCAAGGAGTTCGTTAAGATCGAGTTCCTTCTTCTTGAACGAGGCCGTCTTACGGTCGAACATCGACATCTGCAGCACTTTCTCCACGAGGAAGCGGAGGCGTTTGGACTCGTCGTTGATAATCCCGCCAAGGTGCTTGAGCATAGACGGGGTCTTGTCGACACTCTCATCGTTGAGCATCTGCGCTGCCAGAGAGATACTCGATATCGGGGTTTTCAGCTCGTGCGTCATGTTGTTGATGAAGTCGTTCTTGATCTCGGAATAGCGCTTCTGACGGAAGATGACGACAATCGTGAACACGAAGGTGATGAGCAGCACGATGGTGAAAATCATCGAGGGGATCATGAACCGCACGCTGGAGAAGATATAGGAGTTCATGTCGGGGAAATGGATCTTCACCACGCCCATCTTCGGTGAGGGGTCGTTGTGGAAGAGATCCTGGGTATAGACATGCTCCCTACCCTCGTCGGTGAAGTCGGGACAGCGGTATACCTCGCGGCCGTCGCTCGTCTCAACGGTGAAGTGATACGGGATGTTGATGCCGTTGTTGAGCAGTTCAACCTTGATGTCGCGGTCGAGCAGACGGAAGTTGATACGCTCCTTCAAGGGCTTGTCGGAGGCAGTATAGAGGATGTTATAGACCACCTCGTCGAGCAGGGCCTTCTGATAGACATAACGGTTGCGGACAATCTCCTGTAACGACTTCGAGGCCTCGATGAGACTGCTCTTATCGGTGCGCATGATCATGGCCTTAGGCACACTGGCTGGCTTGACGGCAAAGGTCTTCGCCTCGAAACTATAATAGGCTGTCCCGTCGTCGGCAGAGACGGAAAACTCGTGTGACTGCTTTACGGTACCATTCAGGCCGTCGACCGTCATGGTGTCCTGCGTAACAGCACGACGCTCTGTCTCCTTGACATCCTTTTCCAGATAGCGCCGTGTCTCGTTCATCTCCAGATTGCGCGAGGCCTGGTAGAGGCTGCGGTAGACCGATTCGTCGAACTGCTCCTTCTTCATCTTTGCCATCTGCTCGATGTAGGAGAGCTGCAAGAACAGAAGGCCTAGAAACGAGAGGCCCATGATCGTTGCTATAATCCAAATCGTACTTTTCTTCATTTTCTTTTCAATTGCAAGTGCAAAGTTAACCGATTTCTTAAAATTCTTAATGCGTTTTGTTAATTATTTGATGCATTTTTAAGAAACTTAACGGAATAATAAGTTTTTGTGTGCTATATTTTAACTATAAAAGCACCCCATCCTCGCCATATAGCACAAAAAAGCCTCACTCTGGAGAGCGAGGCCAACGTATTAACTCTTATTTTTGTTCAGACTATTCTTCTAAAGCCGAAAACGTTAATTTCTCATAGCCCTCAAAATCATCGAACTGAATCTGGAAGTTGGCATAGAGATAATAATTACCGCCCGTGTTGTGGGTGTCCTTAATCGAGTTGCTCTTGGCCAGCGCATTCAGGATCTGGTTGTAGACCACCTTGTCGTTGTTGTCGTCGGGAATCTGGATGGCCATCGAGGTCACGATGCCATTCACGATCTTGTAGGTATAATCGCCAGAAGCATACAACTGGAAATTCTCTGTCTCAAGAATCGTCTCCAACTCACCGACCTTTTCCTCCAACTCTTCCTTCGTCAGATTCACATGGTTGATGGGCTCACGGTTCTCGTCCAACTTGATATAGGTTGTGTCTACCGCCTCCTTATCAGCGGCATTCTCTGTAGCATTCAGCGTCAGTGTACCCACCAAGAACAGCATTCCTGCAAGTACTAATTTCTTCATATCTTTCATCTCTCTCAACAAATTATTAATCATTTTCGGGTGCAAAGATAGTAATTAAAAAGATATGTGCCAACAGTTTGCTACATAAAAAAGTATAAAAAACGATTATTTATTGTGCTTTTTGACAAAAATCAACCGTCCTGCGCTATCATTTTGCAACAAGACGGTTGATTTTGACAAACAATTGCTTCTTACTTCAGCGGCTTAATGACGAAGGTAAAGTCATAGTCTTGATAAGGCACGCGATACTCCTCGCGGGGCCAGGCACCCCATGAGTTCACACACCCCAAGCCCATCTGTTTCTGCTGGATATGAATCTGCGTCAGCGGACGCTCGATGAGGTCGCCAGAGTGGTGTCCGGGCGTCTTCTCCTTGCGAGGACCGTCGTCGAGGTCGGCCACCAGATAGTTGAGTGCGCTGCACTCCATCGGGGCGTTGCCGTAGAACTCGAGGCCCTTGCCGTTGGCGTCGATCACGCGGAACCAACGGATATCGGTATGGTTGCCCGACTCCTGCGGACGGACGTAGCTGTAATACTCATCGGCCACCTTATTATCATAGACACCGATAAACTCGCTGCTGTTACGGTCGCAATAGTTCTCCACGGGGCCACGACCATAATACTGCACCTTGTTGTAGGCCTTTGGCATCTGGAGCTGCATGCCATAGCGGAACAGCTGACTGATCTTGGCCTCCTTGTCGGCCTTCAGCTGTTCACGGACGATCACCTCGCCATCGGCCGTCAGGGTATAGGTCATCTTGAGGGTAGCCTTCACGTCGGGCATCTCGTAGGTGGCCTCCACCTCATTGTCGTCGACCTCAAACTCCTTCAGTCGCATCTGCGGATTCTTCCATACGGCAAAGCGGTTCTGGAGACCTGCACCGTAGTCGTTGTCGGTAGGTGCGCGCCAAAACTCGGGCGTGATCGACTCGTGATCCAGAAGCATCGGAACGCCGTCGACATCAAGATAGTCAATCCAGCCACGACGCTTGCCAAAGGTGAGCGTGGTACCGCCAGCCTCGAGCTTCACGTAGCTCTCAACCTCCTCTTTCTGAACTGTAGCCTCTTCTGACTTAATCTCGGGGAACTGATAGGGATTCAGCACAAACTGCTGACGCGCCACCACCTGGCCTTTCTCCATCAGCGGCTCAGCCTCTTTCAGCTTGAACTGGAAGATGGCGAAGATCTCCTGATCACCATGATGACCAAGCACGCGCTCAGCAACCTGTTTGAGGGCGTCGATGGTCACGACCTTACGCTCCTGGGGTGCGATGCCATTGACGGCGAAGGTGCCACCATGTCCGAAGGTCATACCCTCTGGTCGGTCTCCGTCGTGATGGTGTCCGGCAGAAGCACCACCCACGAACCACTCGAGCTTGAGATTGTCGAGCGTCTTGAAGAAGTTCTCATTGTAGATCTCTATCTTACCGTCCTTGATACCCTTATCTGTGATCCACACATTCTGATAGTAATAGCGGACCTCCTAGGCGTGGGGATTCAGACGACGGTCGGGGGCGATGATACCGTTGCAGTTGAAATTGTAGTCGGAAGCGGGATAGCGGCCGTAGTCGCCACCAAAGGTGAAGATCTCCTTGCCAGTGATCGAACTCTTGTCGCGCAGGCCCTGATCGACGAAGTCCCAGATATAGCCACCCTGATACTTGGGATACTTGCGCACCAAATCCCAGTACTCCTTGAATCCACCCATCGAGTTGCCCATGGCGTGGGCATATTCACACTGGATGAGAGGGCGTGGATTGTTGCCTTTAGAGTAGGCCTCGCAACCTTCATAGCCGTAGTACATAGGACAGAAGATATCAGTCTTACCATTCTGTCCGGCCTGCTCAAATTGGCAGGGACGGGTCTTGTCTGTGGCTTTCACCCAATTATAGGCCTTTTCAAAGTTGGGGCCATAGCCGGCCTC
>JAFYYO010000248.1 GCA_017557475.1 Bacteroidaceae bacterium | reverse complement strand
GTATCCAACTCCGTGAAAATCATCTTGGTAAGGTCGGCAAGATAGGCCTGAGGCTTGTAGAGGTCGTTCAGGCTCTCGAGTCGATTCATCAGAGTCGTCACGACATTCTCGCCCACACTATTGGTCACTTGCTGCGGATTGCTCCAAAGACGATTCGCATAACTCAAGTCGCGAAGCCAAACAGGCTCAGTTAAAACTTGCTCGTTCAGGAAGTTGAGAGCCGCTTTTTGCTTGTCGAGAGGCTGAGGAACATAAACGTCTTCAGTCGAACCTTTAGGCTGATAGTTAATCCTATAGCCGCCAATATTGCGAGCCACGTGCCCCATATAACGAAGGAATTGCGTGCGTATGTGCCCGTACATTACTTCAATATCGCCCCAATAAAGGTCTTTCTCGTTATCTTGAGTCCATTCAGGAAGCTTTTTAATCTCGCGTTTCAGGTTCAGGATGCCATAATAACTTGCCTTAACTGCATCATCTCCAAGGTCTTCAGTCTGCCTTCTTGGGTCAGAACGACCTTCGAAACTCTCTCCATCTCCCCACCAAAGACGCTTGTTCTTCTGGGCTTGAAGGGTCATAGGCTCAAGCATCTTGTGATCCTCGTCCTCATCTTTTGCATCGAGCATCGGGGTATAGCCCCACTTGATTGCCCATTTGTCGTAGTCGTTAATGCGAGGGAAGATGCCGATTCGCGAGATACCGTCCTCAGGTTGAGCAACATAGTTGAATCGCGCATAGTCCATAATCGAGGGAGTATGGCCGTTAGCTTCCACCCAAGCCTTGTCTCTGAGGCTATCCACAGGCACAGTCGAACTGCTTCCAAAGTTGTGACGAAGGCCAAGAGTGTGTCCCACTTCGTGGCTCGAAACAAAGCGAATCAGTTGTCCCATCAGTTCCTCGTCGAAGTTCATCTTCTGTGCCGCCTCGTCGATACTACTGCATTGAACCATATACCAATTGTGTACGAGGCTCATCACATTGTGGTACCAGCAGATATGACTCTCGAGAATCTCGCCGCTTCGAGGGTCGTGAACGTTCGGGCCATAAGCATTCTCGATCGGACTTGCGAGGTAGCGAATGCAACTGAAGCGAGCGTCTTCCATACTCATGGTTGAGTCATTCTCGGGCCACTCCTCAGCTCGGATGGCGTTCTTGAAGCCTGCTTTCTCGAAGGCCTTCTGCCAATCGTTCACACCCATGATGAGATACTTCCTCCATTGCTTGGGAGTTGCGGGGTCGATATAATAGACAATCGGCTTGATAGGCTCAACAAGTTCGCCTCTCTTCATCTTTTCGACGTCTTCAGGCTTGGGTTCAAGCCTCCATCTTGTCACGAAAGTCTTGCCCTCAACCCTTTGCTGGTCGTCGGTATAGCTTGTGTAACCATCTGTAAAATAGCCGACTCTGGGGTCATAATAGCGCTTCATCATGGGCTTTTCAGGCAGGAGAACGAAGCTGATGTTCAGGCCGAAAGTGGCCTTTCCCGTCCTACTTGTCGCAGCCATTCTGTTTGTGCCGCCTCCGTTGAAAGTCTTTACTGTTCGGACTTCCGTGTTCAAGGGGAACGACTTGATGTCCTCGATGTAGCTCATCTCTGGCACAAGTCCCTGCAGGGAGAAACCGTCCTTCACAGCTTTGGGCAGTCCAAGAGCAGGATTGTCCCCGTTGAAGAACTGATTTACCTTAATCTTATAGACCTTGTTCTTGTGGCTCTCCACCTTGAAAGCCCCAATGATTGGGTTTTCGTTGCTGATTGTGATGGCTCGATTTATGTTCTCCGCAGTATCGGCCACGTTGATGAAGAGGTGCGAACGAAGCAGGAGTTGGTCATCTGGACCCGCTTGAAAATAGACGGTTTGCTGGTTAACTTGCTCGCCACCAAACTTTCCGATGCCTGAAGGAGTTGAAGTGTAGCGGACAGTTGTCATGAATTCTCGGCCGAGGAGCGAGTCTGGAATCTCGAAGAACCACTCGTTCTTCATCTTCGTCACGTGGAAAAGTCCGTTACGATCCACGCTTGGCTTCTCCACTTTCGCAGAGTCTTTGGGAGCCTGCTCGTTGTTCTTTTTCTTCTTACCAAAGAGCTTCTTCTTGCTCTTCTTAGTTTGTTCAGTCTTAGGCTTTTCTTGTTTCTCACGAGCCAAAGTGGGAGTTCCCACCATCATAGTCGCTGCCAGAAGCAGACTCAAGTAGGTTGCTTTCATATATGAATTGAAGTTTGATTTCGCTTGGCAAAATTACGAAGAAAACTTCAAAACACAAAGTTCGAGGCATATTATTTATAATGTTTTAACGACTCGAGCTTAGTCGGCCAACATAACGTGGATAAAAGGCCAACATAACGTGTTATGTTGGCAATCATAACGTGTAATGTTTGCCTTTATAACGTGTGATGTTTTCGAATGACTCAGGAAGAGTGAATCTGTGAAGCGACTAAAGAAGCTAATTCTTTTTGATTATGATGGGTTCATCCTTACTCTTGGAGGCATCCACAGTCTGGCGACGAGTTTCAGTTGCACTTCTCAATGTTCCCGAAGCCTTCTGTTTTTCCTCTTCCATCTTCTTCATCTCCTCGTATTTCCTCCTGTCGTCGGGCTTCATGTCCTCGAGCATCTTCTCCTCTTCACGCCGCTTTTCCTCTTCGCGTTTCATGTCTTCTTCCGACTTCGCGGCACCTTCTCTTCCGATACGCTTCGAGGGTCTTGCTTCGCTTGGCTTTCCTTCAGGGGCATCAACGTTCTGCTCCTTCTCCTCTGATTCGATTTCCTCTTTGATGGGAGTCTCTGGAGCCTTGGGTTCATCAAAGAGCTTATAGGTCGTCCTCAGCACTTTGAACTCGGTCCTTCGATTCAGAGCGTGACAAATCTCTTGCTTCTCCTCGTCCTCGAGAGCAAGGATGAAAGCTTCGGTCAGAGTGTCGCCTTCGTTCAGGAAATCATAAGTTGCTGCAATCTTACGCGTTACAATCTTCGGACGCTTCTCGCCATAACCCTTGGGCGTGAGTCGAAGTGTATCGATTCCATGAGCGATGAGATAGTTCACAACACTCTCAGCTCGCCTTTGCGAAAGCTTTTCGTTGTACTCGTCCTTGCCGCGAAAATCGCAATGTGAAGACAGCTCGATGGTGACATTCGGGTTCTCATTCAAGAGGACAACGAGGCTGTCAAGCGCAACTGTGGAGCTATCGAGCAGAGCCGCAGAGTCGAACTCGTAGAAGATATTGCGGATAAGAACTGGATTATTGATGCTTGCAAGCGGGAACTGCAGCGTGTATTCCTGGCTCACACTGCTGGTATCGACGCTAAGTTCCTCTGTATGATTGAGGTAACCCTTGCAGGTTCCCAAGAAGATATAGTTGACCTTCGGCTTCACTTCCTGCTCGAAACTGCCATCACCACGAACGCTAAGTTTGAGGTAGGTGCCATCGTCGCCAACCATATAAACAAGTCCTTCGGGTAGTTCGTAGCCATCCTTCTCGTAAACCCAACCTTTGACGGTTTGAACAACTTCAGGGTGTTCGAACGACATAATGTGGTCCCAACCTCTGGCATCACCTCTGTTTGTGCAGAAGTAGCCACGATTCTGAAATCCTTCGAAAGTCATTCCAAAGTCATCGCCGCTCGAGTTCATTGGGTATTTCAGGTTTTCGAGTGTCCAAACGCCCAAGCTGTCTTGGACGCCTTTGATGATGTCGAGACCACCCATACCCACATGTCCATTGCTCGAAAAGTAGAATTCTCCGTTTGGACGGAAGGCAGGAAACATCTCATCACCAGGTGTGTTGATAGGATAACCTACATTCTCGACCCCTCCAAGGCCGTGATTAGTGATTGCAATACGCCAGATATCGAATCCGCCTTGACCGCCTGGCATATCGCTCGTGAAGTAAAGCCAATTCCCATCAGGCGAAACTGCGGGATGAGCATAGCTTGAGAGCGTGTCCTTACTTATTTGTAGGAGCTGCGGTTTACTCCATGAGGCATCGCTTCTGGAGCTGGTATAAATCTGAGCATAACGAGGATAGTCGCTGTCGAAAGTGCAGACAGTCAGGTACATCGTCTTGCCATCAGGCGAGAAACAACAGGCTCCTTCTTCGTATTCACTGTTGAGTTCGCCCTCAACTGCTTCTACTGGTTCCCACTTACCCTTGTCGTCCTTCTTGGTAAAGAAGATGTCTGCGCTCTTCGTTCCCGTGATGCCGCTAATTTCATTGCCTTTTGCGTCGTTGCGGGTGCTTGTGAAGTAGAGCAGATCATTATCGTCACCAAGCAAAGCAGGGCAGAAGTCACTTCTTCTGCTGGTCAGGATGGGCTCCTTCTTGATGCTGTAAAGCGAGAACTCGTTCTTCCATTTCTGTGCAAGCTCACATCCTTTTAACCCGTTGATAGCCAGCGTATCATCTGGAACTTTCTCAAGGAAAGCGTTATAAGACTTTGTCGCGCTCTTGTAGTCACCGTTCTTCTGCTGAAGCTGACCCAAATAGAACAAAGCCATCGAATCGGGGTAACCGTATCGAACTGCATTTTGATAGCTACCAATTGCTTTAGCAGTATAGTTTAGTCGACGGTAGCACTGAGCCATCTTCCAAGCACGCTGACCTCGTTTGTCCTTATCTTTTGTTTGCGTTTGGGAATAAGCTTTCTTGTACTCGGCAGAAGCATCGAAGTATTCACCGATGGCATAGAACTGGTCGCCCTTCTTGACGTGAACCTCTGCAGTACAAGAAGAGATAAGAATTGCCAGAAGAATATAACGCAGAATCGTCTTGGATTTCATCCGACCTTTTCTCACCATGCCCAACCTCAAACACGTTTGGCTTTGCTTATTTGGCTTAACGAAAACGTTCATATTATATATAACGTATAGGGGCTTGAATTTATTGCCCTCTTAATACAGCTAATACAATATCGCTGACCATTTGCTTAAGTTCATCGAGGAAGGTCTTTGCTTCGTATTCATGGCGTTCTATCTGTCGCAACTTCTTTTCCCATCGGCCTGTAAGCTCTGCACTTTTGAGCAGTTCCTCATGAATGAGGTCGATAAGTTCAAAGCCTGTTTGCGTGGGGTGGAGCGAGGAACGTTCTCTTTGAATATAGTGGCGACGAATGAGCGTCTCGATGATAGCGGCTCTGGTACTTGGGCGACCAATACCGTTTTCCTTGAGAGCATCACGCAGTTCTTCGTCCTCCACAAACTTTCCTGCAGTTTCCATTGCGCGAAGCAAAGTGGCATCAGTATAGGGTTTGGGAGGCGTTGTCCACTTTTCGGCAAGCGAAGGAACATGAGGTCCGCTCTCGCCTTTAGTGAAGACGGGAAGAGATGACGGTTCATCATCTTCGTTTGTTTCCTCTACTTTCTTCTTGAACACCACTTTCCAACCTTCTTCGATAATCACTTTGCCTGTGGTTCGGAAGAGGATAGACTCTTTCTCGTCCTTCTTTACTTCGCCCATCACAGTCGTCGTCTCGAACTTGCAATCGTCGTAGAAGGCAGCTATGAAAGCTCTTGCAACGAGGTCGAAGACCTTTTGCTCAAGTTCTGTAAGGCCTTGCGGAATGACACCAGTTGGGATGATTGCATGGTGGTCGGTTACTTTTGAATTGTCGAACACCTTCTTCGACTTGCGCAAAGGTTTCCCTCCACCAAGCGGACGAATGAGGTCGGCATAAGGCGCTACTCCTGCAAACTTGGTTTGATAGAGGCCGTTCATCGTCTGCGGGCATTTTGCATAGACATCATCGGGCAGGAAGGTCGTATCAACA
The DNA here is from genome assembly GCA_017557475.1 of Bacteroidaceae bacterium. The sequence continues at coordinate 2,608 of JAFYYO010000248.1, read as the reverse complement.
CGAGGATAGGTCGTGACTTTCTTCTCGTAAAGACTCTGTATTATAGATAATGTCTGCTCTGCAGAAAGCCCAAGTTTCTTGTTGCAATCAACTTGAAGTCCAGTCAAATCGTAAAGTCTTGGCGGGGCTTCTGTGCCTTTCTTCTTTTCGACGGAAAGAACCGTGAAAGGTTTATCTTTGATTAGGTCGAGGATAGCGTTGCCTTCGGCTTCTGTGGCGTACTCAAGAGGCTTATAAATAATGCCTTTTGACTTCTGCTTCTTGCCCTTTTCTGCTGCAGCGGCAACATTTGCAGCATCTTCCGCTTCTGCCTCTTCGTCCCTTTCAATCGCATTGAATTTCGTGTCGCGATAAAGCGTCGAAAGCACCCAAGACTGGCGAGGAACAAAGTTATCTATCTCTCTTTGGCGAGCGACAACAAGTGCAAGGGTAGGGGTTTGCACTCGGCCAACACTAAGAACTTGGTGCTTACCTGCGGCGAACTTCTGCGTATAAAGTCGCGTCGCATTCATGCCAAGCAGCCAATCGCCGATAGCTCGCATCAGCCCTGCTTCATAAAGCCCTTGATATGCGTCTTGTGGCTTGAGCGTTTGGAAGCCTTCTCGAATGGCTTCTTCCGTCAAACTGTTTACCCAAAGTCGCTTTACAGGACACTTCGCTCCAGCCTTTTGCATTACCCATCTTTGGATGAGTTCACCTTCTTGCCCGGCATCACCGCAGTTGATGATCTCATCAGCCTTTTGCATCAATCCCTCGATAATGTGGAACTGTTTTTCCACACCTTTGTCTTGCTTGAGTTTGATGCCGAAGCGAGGAGGAATCATCGGCAATTGTCCGAGGCTCCAACTCTTCCACATCGGCGTATATTCGTGCGGTTCCTTGAGTTCGCAAAGGTGGCCGAAGGTCCAGGTCACCTGATATCCGTTGCCTTCCAGGTAGCCGTCCTTCTGATTCTTGGCTCCAAGAACGTTGGCTATTTCGCGAGCCACAGAAGGTTTCTCTGCGATACAAACCACCATAATTTACTATTTGACGATTTACGATTTACTAATTTCTCTGCAAAAGTACAAATAATTTTTCACTTTTCACTTTTCATTTTTCACTTTTTTCGTATCTTTGCATTTGTTATGAAGCCGCTCATATCGTTTATCATCACTTATCACAATGAGCCTGAAGCCTTTCTCCAGACTTGTATAGAGAGTGTTCAGGCACTTCGTCTCTCGGCAAATGAGTCGGAGATAATTGTGGTGGATGATGGGAGCGAGGTGCCTCCGACCTTTGCAGGAAGAGAAGGTATTCATTATGTTTGGCAGGAACAAGCGGGCCTTTCTGTGGCTCGGAATACTGGGCTGAATCATGCTCAAGGCCTTTATATTCAGTTTGTTGATGCCGATGATTATCTTTTACCTTCGGTCTACGAGCTCGTTCTCGAACAATTGAAGACGGAATCTCCCGACCTTGTTCTCTTCAAGATGGGCACGAAAGAGAAGGAATGTGGCAAGAGGTCTGTCCTTCGAAAATGTTCTGGTGCAGAATTTCTCCAAAAACACAATCTTCGAGCTTCTGCTTGTGCTTATGTTTTTCGTCGAGAAATTCTTGGCGATTTGAGGTTCCATCCAGGTCTTTTGCATGAAGATGAACTGTTTACTCCTAAGCTTTTCCTGAAGGTGGGCTCTCTTGTCGAACTTGATGCGAAACCCTATTTCTACCGTCAGCATTCCGGCACTATCACTCACTCCAAGAACTCCTTACATATACAAAAGCGTCTAAACGACACTCGATTTATTCTCAGCGAGTTGAAGTCTTTAAATGAACCAGTGCTTAAACGCAGGGTGAGGCAGTTGACAGTCGATTATCTTCAAAAGGTTCTGACGCTTACTCGCAGTTTTAGAGAGTTGCGAATTCGCAAGAAAGAACTCCGAAAAGAAGGCTTCCTCCCTTTGCCTCTTCGTTGCTATTCACTTCGCTACTTTTTCTGTGCTCTTGCTTCAAGAATCTAATTTGAAAAGATAACGTGGAGTGTTGGCAAACATAACGTGTAATGTTGCCAATCATAACGTGTAATGATTGCAATCATAACGTGTAATGTTTGCCAGAAGTACACGTGTAGTTTTGCAACTAAACGTGTTTAGTTGGCGAATTGCATAAAGCGAGAAAAATTGAGGTCGATATTTTGTTTTGTCTTTACTTTTTTGTAATTTTGCAACGCAATATATCGTTTTCTAAAATGCAAAACATACGAAACTTCTGCATTATTGCCCATATTGATCACGGGAAAAGCACTCTGGCAGACCGTTTGCTGGAGTACACGAAGACCATTACCGTGACTAAAGGGCAGATGCTCGATGATATGGACCTGGAACAGGAGCGAGGCATTACCATCAAGAGTCATGCTATTCAGATGGAATACATCCTTGATGGCCAAAAATATATCCTCAACCTTATTGATACTCCGGGTCACGTTGACTTCAGTTACGAGGTGAGTCGAAGTATTGCGGCTTGTGAAGGTGCTCTCTTGGTTGTGGATGCCACTCAAGGTGTTCAGGCTCAGACGATAAGCAATCTCTATATGGCTATCGATCACGACCTTGAAATCATTCCAGTCGTC
>JAFYYO010000247.1 GCA_017557475.1 Bacteroidaceae bacterium | reverse complement strand
GGCAACTGTCGTCCACGAAGAACCAGTCAGCACACTCACAAGGGCACTAATTAGGCAAGCAGAGACGAGGAACCATTTCGGACTCATCATCTCCATACCATAATAGATTATAGTAGGCACGACGCCGCTCACCATCCACGCACCACCAAGTGCTCCGATGAGAAGCAAGATAATGATGGCAGAGCTGACTCCTCCGACTTTATCGCTTATAGCTCGCTCGAAGTCGTTCCATGTAATGAGACGGGAACCGATGCCGATGCAGACACAAAAAGCCGTTGCCACAAGCAAAGCCAATTGCGAGGCTCCAGCCAACGTCTCGTCACCAAAGATGGAAACAACAATGGCAATGAGTGCCACCAGCAAAACCAGTGGCACACACGAAAGCCATAGAGGAGGAAGACGCTTCACTTAAGCGACTTTATTGAGCTTCTTGATAATCGAGAAGATGAAGATGGCGGCAAGCAGACAAATGCCCATCAAGGTTCCCCAAACGATGGTGAGGTCCATTCCCCACATGTGTCCAGGAATGCTGACAAGCTTGTTGCCAATTGCCGTTGCCACGAACCATCCGCCCATCATCATGCCTTTGTACTTCACAGGCGAAACCTTCGTAACGAACGAGATTCCAATTGGGCTCAGCAACAACTCGGCAAAGGTGAGGATGAGGTAAGTTCTAACCAACAGAGAAGGACCAACATTTGCCTGATGAATATGGTTTACAGGATCGGCAGCGGGAAGTCCTACGGAATCCAAAGTAAGCCACAGATAAGCACAAGCTGCCACAAGCATACCCAAGCCAATCTTGACGGGAGCCTTAGGCTCTTTGCCCTTGCTTGCCAACCAGCCGAAGAGGGCAACACTAACAGGTGTCAGAATCACTACGAAGCAAGGATTGAAATGCTGGAAGATGGGAGCAGAAATAGCTGTCGTTACGCCTGCTGCGGGAACCATATTGTAGAGGAAGAACGCGCCTACAACTATCATTATAACTGCGAGAATGCGAGGCAAACCCTTCGACTGGAAGAGGCCAAACAGACCATAAACAATGAAGATGACAGCCAAAAGGTTGCGCACATCGAACATCATGCTCTCGATGCCTGTAGAGGTCGTAGCTGTGTATTCATCAGCAAACCAAGTGAGCGTCAAGCCGTTCTGATGGAAGGCCATCCAGAAGAAGATAACCACAGCGAAGACGAGGCAAAGGCAAACGATGCGCTCCTTTGTGTCATTTTCTGCAGGAACTTCTGCCTTTTGCGTCTCGACAGCCTTATTGGCCTTCTTCGTCGCACCAATCACATGAGCAAAGGTCCGCTTGCCTAAGAAATAAATCAGAATAGAAGCAATCACGCTGACGCAAGCGACTGCAAAGGCAAAGTGATAGCTGTCGGCCTTACTGTAGCCGAGCGAAGTCTGTGCCCAGTTCATGATGGCGATAGCTGCCGTAGGAGCAAACAGAGCACCAATGTTGATGGCCATATAGAAGAGCGAGAAACCAGAGTCGCGCTTGTCGGCAAACTCAGCCTCATTATAGAGGTCGCCCACCATAACTTGCAGATTGCCCTTGAAGAGACCTGTTCCCAAAGAAACGAGCAAGAGTCCTGCTGCCATCGCTACAATTGCAGGAGTAGCGCCTCCCATTGGAATAGAGAGAATCAGATAGCCGACGAACATCACCATGATGCCCAGCACAACCATCTTGCTATAACCGAACTTGTCGGCAAGCATACCGCCAAACAGAGGCAAAAGATACACGACAAACAGGAAGTTAGAGAACGTTTCGCTTGCCCAACCTGAGTCGAAACCGAAGTTGTCGTGCAGGAAGAGCACAAACACGGCCAACATAGTGTAGTAGCCGAAACGCTCGCCAGTATTGGCAAGAGCTAACGTCCAAAGTCCTTTAGGCTGTCCCTTGTATGAAAGTAGCAGGAAACAGAACCAAATCACAAACAAGCCCACGATAATGGGGGTAGATAACATTTCGAACATAATTATTTGATTTAAGTTAATAATTTGCCGACAAAGATACGAAAAAAGTTTAAAGTTTAAAGTTTAAAGTTTAAAGTTTTTGTACTTTTGCAGCAAAATAGACAGAACATGAAAGGATTGACACCAAGAATCATTGATAGCATGAAGGGTTACAACCGCGAGACCTTCATGAAAGACCTGATGGCTGGCATCATCGTGGGCATCGTTGCTTTGCCCCTCGCCATAGCCTTCGGAATAGCAAGCGGTGTGACCCCTGAAAAGGGTATTATAACGGCCATAGTGGCAGGTTTCCTAATCTCCCTGCTTGGAGGCACTAAAGTGCAAATTGGAGGCCCTACAGGAGCTTTTATCGTCATCATTTACGGCATCGTCAACAATCCTGAGTACGGGCTTCAAGGCTTGCTGATTGCCACCATTCTGGCAGGCATCATCCTCATCGCCCTTGGTGCTTTCAGGCTTGGAGTCGTCATCAAATTCATCCCCTACCCTATTATTATAGGCTTCACGGCTGGTATTGCGCTAACCATCTTCACGACGCAAATCAGCGACATTCTCGGCTTGACACAGACTGCATTAAGTACGACTGGAGAAGCCATCCGCATCCCATTGAAGACTCCAGGCGACTTCGTGGGCAAATGGATTTGCTATGCGGAAAATATCAAAACATTCAACCTTTGGAACTTCATCGTCGCCATCGGTTCTCTGCTTGTTATCATCTTCTCGCCCAAGGTGTTGAAGAAGGTTCCAGGACTCAACAAAATACCTGGTTCGCTCTACGGAATCCTGCTTGGAACCGTTGCTGTTCTGCTCTTGAAACAATACGGAATCGAGGGTATCGACACCATTGGAGACCGCTTCCACATCCAGGCTCAGCTGCCGAAAATGGTCGTGCCGAGCATCACTTTCGAGCTCTTCCAAAGGCTCATGCCGGTTGCCTTCACGATAGCCATCCTCGGAGCCATCGAGAGCCTGCTTTCCGCAACTGTGGCCGACGGTGTTATCAGCGACAAACACGACTCGAACATGGAACTCATAGCTCAGGGCATAGCAAATATGGTGACGCCTCTCTTTGGCGGAATCCCCGCTACAGGAGCCATTGCACGCACGATGACGAACATCAACAACGGCGGACGAACCCCCGTTGCAGGCATCATCCACGCCTTCGTATTGCTCGCCATTTTGCTTCTCCTGATGCCCTATGCCGAATACATTCCGATGGCTTCGCTGGCCGCAGTACTGGTGGTTGTAAGCTACAATATGAGCGGTTGGCGCACGATTAGAGGCCTGCTGAAGAACCCGAAAAGCGACGTTATCGTGCTTTGCGTAACCTTCTTCCTGACGGTTGTTTTCGACCTCACCATCGCGATTGAAGTCGGCCTCATCCTCGCCTGCGCACTCTTCATGAAGCGCATCATGGAGACCACCGAAATCTCTGTCATCAAGGACGAAATCGACCTTGGCGACGCATCGGATATGGCTTTGGGCGAGGAGCACCTCATCATTCCCAAGGGCTGTGCCGTCTATGAGATTAACGGCCCTTACTTCTTCGGCATAGCCAACAAGTTCGACGACCTGATGGCGAACATCGGGCACGAGAAGCCGAAGGTCCGCATCATCCGAATGAGGAAGGTGCCTTTCATCGACTCAACAGGCATCCACAATCTGGCCAACCTCATCGAGATGAACCACGAAGAAGGCATTCACGTCATCCTCTCAGGCGTAACACCCAAGGTTCACTCGCAATTGGAGAAAGCCGGCTTCTACGACAAGATGAACCCAGACCACAT